>VGLH01000014.1 GCA_016866785.1 Candidatus Poribacteria bacterium | reverse complement strand
CTCGGTTCGCCGAGATGGAAAGGATGGAGGTCGGTGACGCGGAAGGACTCCGCCGTTACGTCGCCCGCGTCGCCGATATCGTCCGCGAGTACATCGCCCGCCTGGCGCAGATACCCGCGCCCAGACGAACCACCCGCGTAACGCTGAACGTCCTGGCGCGAGAGCTGTCCCCCCAGTCGCTCGACCGCCTGCGGACGCTCCTCGACGCGGCGGACTTCGTCAAGTTCGCCAGGCACGTCCCGCCGGAGGAAGCCGCCCGCCGCTGCCTGAAGCAGGCGCGCGAGCTCAGCGCCGAGCTCAGCGCCGAGCTCGCCGACGAGCTCCAACGCCGCTAGACCTCCCTACCGCACGACCCCGCGAACCGCCGTCATCATCTGCACCCGCGACGTGGTCGGAGCCGTGATCTCGCGCTCGCGGTAGAGCGTCGCGTCGCGCCGACGCCGATGGATCGCGAAGTAATCGAACCGCGTGACGGTCGGAGGGATGCTCCCCGGACAGAGCGCGTGAACCCCGACCTGCACCGGATCGAGCATCGGCGATACCGTGCTGCCGCACGATAGCCAGTGGATGCCGTCCTCGCTGGCAAAGCCGGAGAACGTGTTCCCGCGACGCTCCAGCCGCAGGTAGAGCTGCTTGACGTTGATCAGCCCGGCTCCCCTGCCGACGAGCTGGTATCCGCCCGGGTAGTGCCGCTCGAACCGCACATCGCCCGCAAAGGCATGCGGACCCGACGTCTTCTCAAGCCGCACGAACGCCCCGCGATGCCGCCACACCAGCAGTCCGCCATGCTCGCGAAGCTGGGGTGTCACGGGCATGCGCGTCGTGATCGAGAAGTCGCCGGAGAGGTTCTGCACCAGCCTCGGCGCGTCGAAATTCAGCCCGTGCCACAGATCGACTCCCGACGACACGTTCATCTGGAGGTAGCCCTGGTTCGCCGACCACTGCCCGAACCCGCGCGGATCCTCCCACCGCCAAGCCGGATTCATCCGCGCTTCGCTGAACTCGTCGCGGAACACCATCACCGGGAACTCCGACGACTGCGTCCACCCCTCGATCCGTATGGACGAGATCTTCGACGTGAACTTCTCCGATAAGAGGTTCATATCGGGAACCTCGATGACGGAATCGCGCGGGTATATCTGCATCGGAAACGCGGATCCCTGGAAGTCGATGTGCTCGTAAAAGATGACCTTGCAGCCGCCCGGTGGGAAGTTGGGACCCTTGATGATGCGGAACGACTGGATGCTGTCCTGCATCCCCACCGTCTGTGTGAAGGCGATGTCTCGCAGGATCGTCACCTTCTCGCCTTGGAACCGAGGCTCTCGGAAGATCTCGATAATGAGCGGGATGGTTCCCCAATCGGGACCCGATGGTCGCACATCGGGACCGAACCCGATGGAACTCACCGTACCCGCGAAGTCGAACGACACGTCCGCGAGCGTCGGGTAGAACCCCGGCGTCAGCGCCAGCTTGCGTCCGGTGAAGTTGGGCGATTCGTAGAGGAGAGCCTTGTAGCTGGGTCCCGAGGCAAATCCGGGCCCCTTGTAGACCTTCGCCGCCCGGACTCGGTCCTGGAACCCGACATCCGCCATCGAGCGAATCGGATCGATGATCGTAGTCGACTGCCCGCCGAAGCCCGGATGCTCGAAGACCTCGACGACAAGGCGCGGGATGGTGCCGAGCATGGAATGCACCCCTTACAGACAGAAACAGAGAAGCGCACCGCCTGTTTCCTGCCATTGTGCCACGCTTCCCTGACGCAAACAATCGGCTTCCCGCGTCTCTCACGATGTGACGAGGAACCTTCCGGGTCCTTCTTCCCTTGCGGGCGAGGGAGCCATTCCATCCCTCACACAGCCACCAGCATGCCGTAGGGACGGTTCAAAGAACCGCCCCTACATCGCGCACATCCGCGCCAAGACCATGGGTTGTAGGGGCGACTCGTCGAGTCACCCGCGTTGTGTGATGGGCGACTCATCGCGTCGCCCCTACGCCATCTGACCACGCCTACTTGTGAATCACCATCCGACGCGTCTCGCGGAAGGAGCCGGCGCGGAGCTCGTAGAAGTAGACCCCGCTCGCGACGCGTTCCCCGAGCTCGTTCGCGCCATCCCAACGAGCCGCGCGACCGCGTTCGGCATAGTCGCCCGCCGGCAGAGCGCCCAGATCGAGCGTCTTGACCAACGCGCCCTGCGCGTCGTAGATGCGGATCGTCACCGCGCTTTCGTCAGCCAGCGAGAACGGTATCCACGTCTCCGGGTTGAAGGGGTTGGGATAGTTCGCCAGTAGCGCCGTCCGAATCCCGTCGCGTCCGGAGATCAACGGCTCGCCGAGGCGATAGCCCACGACCGCGCCGCGCGTGTCGGCGAACCGAACGTCGCGCAGACGCACCATCGCCGCCACCTGAGACGCGCTCAGCCCGCCGTGCGCCCGCAGGACGATCCGAGCCATCGCGCCGGATGTCGGCTCGTCGGACACGCTCCCGTCGTTCAGGTCGAGACGCGCCGACGCGACAAGCGCATCGGTCGCCGTCACCCGCGCGGGCGTCCAGAACGCCCGCTCGCCGAAGATGGCGGAATCCTCCACCTCCTCGATGCTCACACGCGTATCGGACGATTCGGCACGGAACTGGAACCCGCCCAGCGCCACCGACGATTCGGCGCTCAGACGAACCTCGTAGCGCTCGTCGCCCAGCGCCGCGACGCGCATCGAGACGCGCACGGGCCCGTCGGACGACGCGGCGAGCGACGGCGCTGCTGAGCGCGTCGATTCGCCGAAGTGCCGTCCAACCGTCACCAGGTCCGCGATATCGACAACGCCGTCGCCCGTCACATCTTCGGCGAGCCCGGCTCCAGATTCACCGAACCGGCGAGCCACGCTCACCAGGTCGATAATGTCCACCGTGCCGTCGCCGTTGGCGTCCCACGGCGTCGCCGAGACAGCGCTGAACTGGAACGTCGCCGAACCGGAGACCGACAGCGTCACCGTCCGCGTCGTCTCGCTCGCGCGAGCGTCGAGCTGACGCCACGTTCCGCCGACGAGCTGATGGACACGCGGCGAGTCCGCCGTAATCGACATGCCGGTCGGAACCGGCAGCGTCAGCGTCGCGGGCTGGTTGAACGACTCGATGAGCTCGCCGGCGGCGTTGCGCACAACGACGCCCCGCGCCGACCCGGCGACGGCTCCTGCCAGCGCCGGCAGACCTGACGGCTGGGTAAGCTGCACCGTCCCGGCGAGCAGGATGTTGCTGAACAACCCCCGGCTCGGGACGACCAGCCGCGTGCCATCCGACAGGCTCGCGGTTCCGCCCGTGCCCTTGATGAGCGCGACGTTCAGATCGGGCGAGACGACGGTCGGATCGCTCACCCCGGCGACGTTCACCGAGACGAGCCCGTAGTGAACCGTGCTACCCGCCGTGATCGTCGTGTCCGTGTAGGACACGGCCGCGACGGACGGAGCCAGCGGCGTCAGGCCGCTCGCGTTGGCGATGGCGTTGGGCGACCGGAAGACCGCGTAAGACGCCGCGTTCGGATCGGCGCTCCAGTCGAGCCGCACGCCTCTGCTATCCGCCGTCGGACGGACGAACGGAAGCGACGGAGCCGACTTCGGAGCCGCGCCGGAGAGCGTCACGTTGATCGTCGCGCTGGACGTCGCGTTCCCCGCTGCATCGGACGCCTTGACGACGACCGTGTTCGCGCCGTCGCGCAGCGTCACCGACCGGTCGAACGCCCCCTGAACCGTCGAAAGCGCCGTCTCGACGCCGTTGACGACGACCGCCGCCGACTTCAGCGCGTTCGTCACGTTGTCCGTGATGCTGCCCTTCACGCGGAGCGATGCGCTCGCCGACACCGACGCGATCGGGTCCACGGTGATCGTCGGCAGCGTCTGGTCGAGGACGATGCTCGCCACGTTGGATACCTGACTCAGGTTGCCGGCGCTGTCCTGCGCCGTCGCCGTGAGCCGGTTCGTCCCAGCGCGGAGGATGACGTTCTTCACCTCATACACGCCGGAGGCATCCGTCACCTGCGCGGACCCCGCGCCAACGCCGTTCACCGACAGAGACACCGTCATCGGAAGCGGCCCCGTGATATCGGGAATGCGTCCCTTGACGGAGATGGTTCCCTGGTTCGTCGGGCTGGGCAGGGCGTCGAACGTCGGAGCCGCCGGCGCTTGGAGCGACACGGTGAAGGGCCACTCGACGAACGACACGTTCCCCGAGTCGTCTGCGACCTGGATCCCGATCGTGTTCGTGCCGACGCCCAGCGCGCCCGTCGTCGATGTCAGGGAGCGCTCGAGCGCGTTCAGCTCCAACGGGTCGAACGATCCCGTCGTCCCGCTTCCCAGCGACCGCTCGAGGGCGTTCAGCTCCAACGGATCGAACGATGCGCCGCCGCCGCCCAGAGAGCGTTCGAGCGCCGACAGCTCCAGCGGATCGAGGCTGAACCCGCCGCGCGTCGTCTGCAGCGGCAGGAAGAGCCGGCGGCCCATCAACTGGACTTCACCCGTCTCGCGGTTGAACGCTGCGCTGCCGGTGCTGATCAGTCCCGCCAGCGACAGCGGCCTGCCGCCCGTCGGATCGTTCAGGAACAGGAAGATGTTCCTCGGATCCAGCGGCGAGCCGTCGCCAATCGAGAAGTTCAGGCTGTCCAACCCGGTGTCGCTGATGGACGAATCGGGCCTCGGGAACGTGATCGTGATCGTCGGCGGCGTGCGGTCCGTCGCCGACGTGTCCACGGTGAACGTCCACGTGGTCGTCGGCGCGGCGTTCCCGGCGGCGTCCTTCGCGTCGATGCTGACCGTGTAGCTCGTCCTGTTCGTCAGCGCCAGCGGCGCGTAGGTCACCTGACCCGACACGACGCTGTACGTCACGCTCGCCGTAACGTCTTCGAGCGTCCCGCCCGACGGTCCGAAGCGCACCACGAGCCCTCTCGGATCCGGGTTCGCTTCCAGGATCGTCGCGGAGATCGTCGGCTCGGTGTTGCGGATGACTTCGTCGGGACGCGGGCTCAAGCCCTCGACCAGCGGCGCAGAGGCATCGACGTAGAACCGGTTCGACGCTGTCGCCTGGTTCCCAGACGTATCGGACACCGTCACGACAAGGTCGTGCCGCGCCGGAAGCAGCGTGTCCGACCCGGCGAGCGGTCCCGCCAGCGAGTGCGTGAAGCCGGTTCCCTCGGCGGTAACTGCCAGGAGCGCGCCGTCCAACGTCACGCGGACGCTCGACGGGTCGATCCCGCTGGCGTCGGCGAACCCGACGCGCAGGCGCGTCTGATTGCCGCCGACGAACGCGCCGGGAACGGGTTCCAAGAACGTCACCGTCGGCGGCGTCGCGTCGCGTCGAACCGTCAGCGTCGTCGTCGCCGTGTTCCCCACCCCATCCTGAACCGTCACGACGATCGTGTTGTCGCCCTCATTCAGGACGACGGCGCTGCTGCGGAACGTCGTGCCGGTGACCCGCGCCTCGACGGGGAGACCGTTGAGGAGCACTCTCACCGCCGCGCCGCGCTCCAGCCCCGTCCCGACGATCGCCTCTTCAGCCGCGCGCGCGCTGCCCGTCGTCCGCGATTCGCCCCCGCCGGGGATGACGCGCACCGTCGGCGCGGGCGTCGAATCGTCCACGACGAAGTCGTACTGGACGATCGGCGTCTGGTTTCTCGCCGCGTCTGTCGCCTGGACGAGCAGCGTATGGCTCCCGGCGGCGAAGGTCTGCGAGAGCGTCGCGACGCCGTCGGCGAGGGCGAACGTCGCATCGGAGCCGTCCAGCGTGCCGGTCACGCTCGCGACGCCGGAGTTCTCGTCGGTCACGAAGAACCGGATCGTCGAGGGGCCGCCAGCGACCGTCACGCTGCCCCCGGCGACGAGGGCAGTTCCGTTGATCCGCGCGGACGTGATGGCGGGCGGTGTCGAGTCGGCGAGACGCGCGTCGAATGGGATGGTTCCCGCGAGCTCGCCGCTGTTCCCCGCCTTGTCCGTCGCCGTGATCTTGATGGAGACTGACGTGCCGGTGGCGAACGCCGTCGGCGGATCGTAGACGAGCCTGCCGAGAGCGGCGTCGAACGTCGCCGTCACGGCAGCGCCTGCGATCTCCAGCTTCACCGAGGCGGCATCGACGCCGCTCAGGGCGTCCGTGACCGCTCCCTCGAATCGGGGTTTCAGGTTGCCGGTGGGCGTGCCGAGTACCGGCGTCGCCAAGACGATGCGCGGAGCCTGCGTGTCATAGAGGAGCGCCTGCGGCGACGACAGCGCCGACGAGAGACCCGCCGCGTTCGTCGCGAACGCCTGGACGAGCTTCTCTCCCGGCGTGCGGAACGTCACGGCGAGGTTCCACTTGCCCTTGGCATCCGTCTTCGTCGTCCCGCGGATCGTCCCGTTCGCCACGACGGATACGTCGATGTCCGCGCCCGCCGTTCCGGTGACGGTGTACGGCGACGTGTTCGTCGACGTGGACGCCAACACGACCGTAGGAACCGCAGGCGGAGCCGTCGCTACCGTGAACGACCAGGACGCGGAGCCGCTGTTGGTCGCCTTGTCCTTGAACGTCGCGGCGACCTTGTGGACGCCGTCGGCAAGCGTCAACTCGCCCGTGACCGTAACGAGAACGCTCCGTTCGTCCAGCGGCGAGACGTTCACAACGGCTGGCGCATCGTCGATCGTGAGAGCGATGGACGCGGCATCGATGCCCGTCTCCGCGTCGGAGAGCGTCGCGCTGATCGCCGGACGGCTCGTCACGACAGTGGAGCCGTTCGCGGGTTCCAGCGTTCCGGCAGTGGGGGCGACCGTATCCGCCGCCGTCACATTCGGCGTGAAGAGCCGAGCGCCGGTTCCGACGAGTCCGTTGCTGCCCGTCGCCTCGACCGTCATCAGGTACGGACGTCGCTGGACGAGTGGTTCCGTCGGCGTGTAGGTGGCTTCGCCCGTCGTGCCGTCGAACGTCGCCGACACGGGAACGCCGTTCAGGCGCATCTCGACGCGGCTGATGCCGCCCGACGATGTCGCCGTCGCACGCAACATCGGCGTCAGCGTCGCGACTTCGCGCGCTCCTTCCGGCGGCGTCACGATGGTGACTACCGGCGGCGTCGCGTCGACGAGGACGCGCGCCGTGACCGGCGTCCCTTCCAGAGCGCCTTCGCGGGCGACCGCGACGATCTCATGGTCGCCATCGGTCAGCTCTGCGGTCACGAACCGGAAGCTGCCGTCGCCGCGCGGAGTGGCTCCGCCCGCGTCCCTTCCGTCGATCCGGAACGACACGACCGCATCCCGCTCGGTAACGCCGGTGATCGTCAGCGCCCTCACCGACGAAGGCGAGGCGATCGGGTCCAGCGTCAGCGGCGGAGCCTCGTTGTCCACCAGGAACGACGCCGAGATGGTTCGCAGCGCCCCCGGCGCCTGGACGGCGATGGCGACCGCCTGACCGTCCGCCAGCGGCAGGTCCGTCTCCGACGACCAAATCAGCACCTGGGGACCGGGAAGTTGCGCCGTCATGGAACCTCGGACGGTCGCGGGCTGCCAGGCCTGCCCGGGAATCCGGTATCCCACGACGACGCCGACCGGCTCGCCGGGGTTCGGGTTGAACAGATCGTACTCGATGATGGCATCGCCGTTCAGCACGCCGTCCGCGGAGAGACCCGTCACCCGCAGGTTCCGAATCTCGATCGTCTCTGGGAGAACCTGGATGGTTCCGCCCGACCGCGTCTGCGTCGCCTCGCCCAGCGCTGCGGTGACTTCGAGCGTGAAGTTCCCGACCGGCAGACGGAGATCCGCCGAGTAGCGCGAGAGCGTGGGGCTCACGTCGGCGGCTTTGGTCATCTCGACCGTCTGCTTCGCGCCGTCGCCCGTGCCGCTGACGACGACGGTCACGGAAGTCGGCGGCGCGCCCTCGGCGTGCTGGACGATCGCGCTGACGAAGTAGGTGTCGGCGGACGTGCCGACCGTCGGGTCAGCTACGGCGGCGAGAATCGCGAACGTTCCCGCGCCGGCTCCCTCCGCCGGGAGCACCATGACCACGACCGCGCGAGCGGTCTCGCCGCCCCTGCCGTCGGACACGCGCAGACGCACCGGATAGACGCCAGCGTCGCCGGCGACGGGACGGAGCGTGAGGATGCTCTTGGCGCTGTCGTAGCTGAGTCGATCCGCAGGGAACGTCGTCTCGTAGGTGACCGTCATCGGGTCGCCGTTGGGATCGACGGCTCCTTCGAGGAGGTTCAGAGCGAGCTCGGCGCCTTCGAGAACCCTCTGCGGCGGAATCGCGGCGAGACGCGGAGGCAGGTTCGCACCGACACGGACGTCGATGCGCGCCGTGCGCTCCATGATGCCGTCCTTGCCGTCGTCGGCTTTGATCGTGATGAGGTACGGCGACTTGGCGGCGGTTCTGGGACCCGGCGTCCAGGTCAGGGTGCCCTTCTCGAACGTCGCGCCCTCCGGCAGCGGCGTCGCTGTGAGCGTCAGCGGATCGCCGTCCGGGTCCTCGGCGACGACGGTGACGACGGCTTGCACGCCCTCGTCCACCGCGACGGGAAGGATCGGGCGGATCGTCGGCGCGCGGTTGGGAGCGTCGGTGAGCGTCACGGCGACGGTGACTTCCGTCACGGCGCGCGCGGAGTCGGTCAGGCGCGCGATGAACGAGAAGTTCTCCGCATCGGTCGGAGGCAGGAGCTCCAGGCTCTGCCGTGGACTGCGTCCCGACCGCGTCGAGACGACGCGCGCGTAGGACGGGAGCCCGACGAGCTCCAGAACCACGTCGCCGCCGTCGGGATCGCTGCCGGACACGGAAAGACGGTTGACGACGCCCTTCTGCATCGTGATCGCCGCCTTCAGGTCGTCGAAGACCGGCGGACGGTTCACATCGGCGACGACCAGGGTAAACCCGACGGACGTCACCTTATCACCGTCGCTCACGT
The DNA here is from genome assembly GCA_016866785.1 of Candidatus Poribacteria bacterium. Taxonomy (NCBI): domain Bacteria; phylum Candidatus Poribacteria; species Candidatus Poribacteria bacterium. The sequence goes on along the minus strand of VGLH01000014.1, from coordinate 35,768 downwards.
TGAGGCGAATCACGAACGAACCCGACGCGTCGTATGGGATGTCCTTCCAGAGGAACGCGCCGGTCTTTGAGTCCAGACTCGCCGGTTTGGGAAGCCCCTCGGCGGTGAAGGACAGCGGCTGCTTCTCCGGGTCGCTCGCGGTGACGGCAAACGACCAGGTCTCGCCTTCCTTGACGTTCTGCGCGGCGATGGCTTCCACCACGGGCGGCAGGTTCTTCACCTCGCCGACGGTGACGTTCGTCGTCGCGCCGGTGGCGAGCTCGCCATCGGAGACCGTCCAGCGGAAGGCGACGAGGGTTCCGTCGAGCCGCGCCGCAGGCGTGAACCGCAGCGTCTGGATGAACGCGTCTCCGTCCTTAGCGGCGGTCGCTGTCAGGAAGTCGCGGATCGCGCTGAGAACGGACGGATCGCGCTCCGACGACGAGACGCTGAACGTGAGCGTCGAGCCGGCGTCGGGGTCCGTCGCGCGCACGGCGATGGCGACCGCTTCGCCCACCTTGGCGGCGGCGGTCTCGGCGACGACGACGACCGGTAGGCGATTCAATCGCTGGACGCGCACGGCGACTTCGGCAGTCACCGGCTCGTTGACGCCGTCGGAGGCGGTGAGGATGACGCTGAACCGGCGGTCGCGCGAGACCTGCGCGGACACGTTCATCGTCACTTTGCCCGTCGCGGCTTCGACGTTCACCGAGAGCGGTTCGTCGCCCTTCGCGGGTGTCGTGGTTTCGGTGATCTTGCCAGCGCCGTAGACGAGCTTGTCCCCGTCGCGGTCGGTCGCGGAGATGGAGAAGACGTTAGGCGTTCCGGCGAAGAAGGTCTGCGCCGGGATGCGCGCCACGGTGGGCGGCGTGTTGCGGATGGCCCCCGCGACGACCTCGACGTTGAACGTGACGGTCGCCGTCGCGGTCTTGGCACCGATGGTGATCGTGGCGACGCCGGGTTTACCGGGCGTGATGGCTAGCCGCGTCCCATCCAGAGCCGCCGCCACGATCTTCGAGTCCGACGATGCGACGTTCAGGACGACGTCGGAATCGGGGTCGATGAACAACGGCGTCGGTCCGCCGAGTTCGGTGACCACGGGATCGCTGGTGTTCGAGATGCGCTGGTCGCGCGGCAAGGTCGCCGCCGGGTTCAGGACGGTCGGATCGTCGGCGGGCGTCACGGTGATCTTCGCCGTGACCGCAGCCGATTCCAGCGGTCCGTTCGCCGCAACGAAGTCAAACGAGTCCTCGCCGACGAAGTCGCGCTTCGGCGTGTAGGTCGCGACGTTCCCCTTGATGGCGACGGTTCCGTTCGCAGGCGTCTTCTTGACGACGAACGTCACGGGAACGCCCACCGGAGTCGCCGCAAGCGTGATATCAACCGGCTTCGCGCGCGGCGTCGTGACCGGCGGAACCGCCGCTGCTACGGGGCGCGTCGGATCGACGGTCACTTTGATGGCGATCTCGAACGGCACCAGCGGGTCGGTATCCAACTCGCCGTCCGATGCGGCGATCGTGAACACGTCCAGACCCGTGAAGCCCAGCCGCGCGTCGTAGTTGAACGATTCGAGCTCGTGGTTGAAGGTGACGTTATTCCCGCTTGTCGGTATCGACGTGAGCAGGAAGATGAGCTCCTCGTCGTCCACGTCTTCGACGGGGATCGGCACGCCGATGAGCCGCTGTCCCTCCTGAACCGTGAGCGACAGCAGCTCGATGGGACGCTCCGCGACCGGAAGGAAGAACGGACGGTCGTTCACCGGGCGGATAACGATCTTGACCAGCGCCGGTTCGCTGTCGAACGTCCCGTCGTTGGCGACGAACGTGAAGGCATCGTCGCCGTAGTAGTCCTTCTCCGACGTGTAGACGAGCGACGCGCCTACGCCGGTCAGCGTTCCGTGAGCCGGCGGGATGACGATACGAAACGTCAGGACGTCCTCGGCGTTCAGATCGGACGCCTCCAGCACGAGCTCCAGCGTCTCGTCCTCGTTGATCGTGAATTCGGCGGGGGTGGCGACGGGCGCTACCTCCCGCGGCTTGATCGTGACGTGGAACGTCGTCGTCGACGCTAGCTCCGGAACCGGATCGAAGCGCCCGACGATCGCTTCGGTAATTAGACTCGCCGCGTCCGCGTCCGCCGGTGTCATCTGGCGGACCACCGTGCCGATGGGCGTCGTCGAAGCGGCGTCTTCAAAGACCTCGATGAGGATGAGCGCTCCGACCGGCACACCCAAGGAACCGCCGAACGTCGCGGCGAACGCTCCATCGACGATGGGAGCCGTGACGACGGTTCCCATACCGAGGACCGTGACATCCACCTCCGCTGTGGAGGGCAGCGCGCCTTCGCTGACCACGTGTCCACCGACCGCGAAGAACGGCAAAATGCCTCCATCGACGAAGTCCGTGGCGCTCACGACGATCTCGACCGGACCCGTTTCCAGCGTGTTGAAGGTCGAGTCTGGGATGATGACCAGTTGGTGACCGTCTGTCGCCGAGAACTCCGGTACCGCCTTGACACGGGGGTCCGAGCTCCGCGCGCTTAACGTCACGGGTTCCCCGTCCGGATCGGCAGCGTGCAACGGAACGACCGCCCCATGTCCTTCATCGAGGATCAGGTTGGCGATCGGTTCCAGTATTGGCAGCCGATTCTCCAGCACGGTCACCGGAACGCTGCGCGAACTGGAGCCCTTCGCGTCGCTCGCAACCACGGTGAACGACGTCTCGCCGAGAAAGCCGACGGAGGGCGTTACCGTCGCGTAGAATCCCGTCGTCGTCTCGGAAATCCGTACACTCAGTCCGGACCCCGGCTCGGCGGTGACGTTGATCGGATCGCTCTCAGCGTCCGAGATGGGGAGTGGAACCGTCACGGGACGGTTCCGACGAGTGGTTACAGGCGCAATCGTCCCGATGGTCGGAGGGAGATTCGTCGACAGGACCAGCCGCAGTGTCGCCGGAGACGTGCCCGCGACGATGGGAACAACCGCCACGGCGGCGGCATGGAGCGGCGCAGACGCCACGATTGTGTATTCGCCCACTTCCAGCTCGATCGTGAACCCGCCCTCCGCGCCGGAGATCACCGTGTCGACCACGGGGCCCGTCAGACCGCCTTCATGCACGACGACCGTCGCTCCGGCGACCACCGCGCTCTTGTCGTCGACGGTGACACCCGACAGCGCCTGCGTCGGCTTAGCGCCAAATCCGATGAGCGACTCGCTGATCGTCGACAGGTTCACCGTGCGCCAGTACGCCCGATCCATCACCAGTGGGATGTCGGTCGAGCGCGCGATGAGCTTGCCGTCAACGTTGAAGCCCAGCGCCCGCACCATGTGGACTCCCTCGGACAGCCCGAGCAGCGAGGTCAGCGGGAACTCGCCCGACCAAGTCCGCGTAGTACCCGTCGGCGGCAACGCGAACATCGATGCCAACGCGACGTTTCCGCTCTTCACCAGGCTGTGCGCCACGATGGACGCGAAACGCCGCGCATCCAGCGGGTCCACGTCGCCGTCGTCCAGCCCCAAGCCGTAGCGCGCTACGGCAGCCGTCAGGTTCTCCATCGCGCCCCGGTTCACCCACTGCATGTTGTAGGGATCGGGCAGCGCCCACGTGGAGACGGGACCTGTCGGCGTCGAGATGGGAGCCTTCAGATGGGCGACGAAGTAGTAGACCGTGTGCATCCCCGGCATGAGCGCGACGGGCTCTTCCGCCGCCCAGACGCCGCCGCTGCCGGTGTAACTCAGGGGAACCGACGAATACGTGAGCGTCCGAGCGTCCGCCGGAGGCGAAGCCACTTGAGCGTAGTACGCGGTCACCAGGTCGGCATCGAACGTTCCGTCGGGAAGGACCGTGCCGGGCCAATGACCCAAGAACTCCAGCGCCGCGTCCTCGTCGAAGACGAACCTATAGGAAGCCGGCGCCGTAGCCGTGACCTCCGACGCGCTGACGCCGATATGAGTCGCCGTCGGCGTCGAGAGCTCGAACTTCACCGACGCGATATCCGCCCCGGTTCCGGCGACCAGTCCCAGCTTCGGCGCACCGAGAACTCTGCCCACTCCCCCTGCGCGGAAGCTCAGGTCCGTCGTGAAGTCGCCCCGCTGAATCGTCAGGGGGTTCCCAAAGTTGTCCCGAACGACCTCATTTCCATAGGACGGATAGATCGCCGGAGCCGCAGGATAACCGGGAATCACCGGCACGAGCAGATGGCTCTCCAGCGCCGACGCCAGCAGCGAACGGTCCGTCTCCGAAAGGGGCGCCGCGGCGACCGCCGCATGCACCGCCTCCTGGGCGAGGTGCGTGAGCGCGCTCGTGTTCATCCCAAGCCCGCCCAGCGTGATCGGCGCGTAGACGACGGTTCCCAGCGCGTCGAACGTCGTGACGACTTCGTCCTTGCTGTTGCCGCCGATCATGTAGAACGTGAAGGACTTGCCCTGACCGGGGAGCAGCGTTCCCAGGTCGAACGCGATGTTGATCCCGACGTCGCTCAGCGTCCCATTCGGGTCGTTCGGAGCGGTTAGCACATGATCCGGGTCGTACGTGAACAGTCCGGAGGATTCGACATCGACTTGGTAGCTGGCGACTTCGAAGGCGACCGCATCACCCAGTCCCGTCGCGCCCAGTCCGAACCAGCCCCAGGACGTCGTTCCGGCGGTCACGAGCTTGCCTTGCGGAACCGCGACAATATCGTTGTACGTGCTGAAGCTGGACCCGTAGGTCACCCCTTGATCGGGGTCCATGTTCCGCAGGTAGCGCACGTTGTGCGGCACTCGGTCGATGTTGCGAATGAACACGTCGAACCGAGCGGCGGTGGAACCCCCGTCGAACGAGATGGTCTGCTGGATGAGGATGCCGGGGGCGATCGTCGCCGTGTACTCCGCGCGGCGAAGGGCTCCGGCGCTCGTGTTCCGCAGGACGCCGGGAATCGTCGTGCTGAGCGGGCCCTCGGCGCGCGTTGTCGTCGAATCCACCTTGACGGCGTACGCCTCCAAAGGCGAGCCGGGGTAGAAGTAGTCAGGGCGCGACGTGAAGACGCCTGTTCCCGCCGGCTGATAGCGGAAGCTGATGTGCGAGTTCTCGTCGATCAGGGAGCCGTCTTTGTTGATCCCGACCTGCACGTAGTTGCCCGTCAGGACGAACCCGCTGGACGCCGCCTCGACGGTGAACATCGACACGGCGCTGATGCCGGGGACCGTCAAGCCTTCCCCATCCCTCAGCGTCACCGTCGCCGTGTACGAGCGCCCGGCGACCAGCCCGGACAACGTCGTCCGCGTTCCCGACAGGACGGAGCCCGACGCCACCACGTCGCCCGCCGCGGTCATGTCGGCGAGCTGGTACTTCCAGCCGGTCGTGTGGTCGGTGATGGCGACATCGAGATTTGTGCTCGTCACGCCGACGAGTTGCTGACCATTGTAGGGCGCGACGATTGCCACGGCAGGCGTCGCGAGCGCTGGGCTTGCCAGCGCCAGCCCGAATGCGACGACGATCAACCCGACCACACACTGGAACGCGAGCGATCCTTTTCCCGCCGTGCCTGCCGTGCCTAGCATGTGCGCGCCCTTCCCGTGTGACAGCGCGACCGATCCAAAGGCTCCAGGTCAATTCCTGGTCGAACGCGGTACGATGATTAGCTAACGAAAAAGATTTGATCGACGTTCAAGGGCTCTCGGAAATCGGCATGAGGAGCACGCCTGGAGACGCATGGGGCTCCTGCCAGTCCGGACGGGCTGGTGGTCGCTCGGAGCTAGAAGAGCCCCTCGACGACAAGCTGTACCCGCGTCTCACGGCCCGAGTTGAAGCCCTGAGCGAACAACGCGCCGGTCTCGTCCACATAGGTCCACCATCCGTTGTATCCAGCGTACGCGGGGCCCCGAAGGACAGACGCCGTCGCGTAGAGGCGTGTGCCCAAGTCGTACTGCACGCCCAGCTCCCAATCGAGGAAGGTCTGCACTGTCGTGAATCGACGGAGGTTGTCTTGGGAGCCGGGCTTGTCCGCCGTCTTGCGCGCGACAGCAAAGTTGATCGTGGTGACCTTGCCGAACCCGAAGTTCGCGAAACTGCTCATCGAACGGATGCGGTAGGGGTCCTGATTCAGCGTGCGATCCCACACCAGTTCGAACTGCGCCTGATCGTAGACCGTGTGGTCGCGGTCGTCCTGCGGGAAGGAGCGCTCAGGGTCCAAGCCCGCCTCAGCCTGATAGAACTGCTCGCTCCGCGCCCGGAGGCTGTAGAACCCCGGCGCGAACGCGAACCGTTCCCGCTCGTTCCAGTCGTAGGCGAGCCGCAGGTCCGCCTGCGCAGACGCGCTCACCGTGCCTGGCAGCACGAGGAGGCTCAGCGTCTTGTCGCGGAACAAGAAGCCGCGCGCCCGGAAGTCCGCCTCGGTTCCCAGGACCGCGTCGAGGTCCGGGTTGTCTACTTCCTGCAGCAACGTCGTCATGTCGTAGATGACGTTCAGCGTTCGATGGACGTTCGACCAGGCGACCCCGCTCGACGCTTCGTAGACGCGAATCCGGCGCGACTGGGAGTGCTCGCAGTACGTCCGTCCGTCGCCTCCGATGGCGCACAGATCGTAGTGCCACGACGCATAGGATTCGACCGGGAAGCGCACGAGTTGGCGGTCGAGGTACTTCCCCTCCGGCGTAAAGCGTTGGACGCGTCGGATCAGGGTCGTCGTCAGCCGCTCGTCGCTCAGGCGATCCTCCATGCGGAGCATGCTCTCCGGCACGACGGGCGATGGATCGTCCTTGCGCAGAGGCAGCCCCGTCGCGTGCGAGCGGACATAGACCGCATGGTCGCCCACGAGGATCGTCCCATCCGCCTGAACGCTCACCAGGAACGGCTCCGTCAACTGTCCGTCCCGCGTCCCATGCGTTCCGAACGTGCGCAGGGAATCCCCCTCAGGACCGTAGACGACGATTCGATGGTTCTTCGTGTCGGCGACGTAGATGTTCCCCTGGGCGTCCACGGACATCGACGCGCTGTCGTGCGATTCGCCGTCGCGTCCGCCGCGCGCTCCGAAGTACCCGACGACTTCGCCGTCCGGCTTCACCTCGAAGATCGTGTCGCGGTCGTTGACGAGGATGGTTCCGCGCGGCGTCGGCGCGAGGATCACCTTCCGGTTCGTGTCGCCGTAGGGAACGATCGCGGAAAGCTCACCCTCGGATGTGACGGCGAGCAGCGCGCTCTCCGGCATCGGGCTCTTCTCGCCGAGCTCCAGGTAGTTCAGAACGCCCTGATACGTCCCGTCCGAGGCGAACCGGCGCACCGCGTGCGCGTAGTAGAACACGGGTCTGCCCGGAGCGTTCGTGATCGGCAGATATTCCAGGTCCACGACGTAGATGGAACCGTCGGCGGTCGCGGTGATCGCCGTCGGCTTCTGAAGGATCGTCGATCCGAGCGTCGTGTTGTCGATCGCCAACGTCGCAACGCCATCGGCATCGAAGCGCTGGATCCGCTTGTAGGTCGCATCGACGACGTACAGGTTCCCGGAGGCGTCTGCGTAGAACGCCGTCTGATCGGATAGCTGACCGGTCTCAGCCCCCTTGCCGCCGAACTCGCGTACCAGAGCGGACTCCTGATGCGCCAACAGCGGCAGCGCCAATAGCCATAGGAGCAGGCAAGCCGCCGCCGAGGCGTGCCCGACAAAGCCTCTAGTCACTGAACGCCGTTCGCGTGCGTCTCTGCCCATTGACTGAATGCCTTCTCCGCTGGCGCGATCTGCTCTCGATGGCTCTTGATCTTGTCCAGGACTGCGTTGAGGAATGCGGCGGACTCGTCGGCGCATAGGAGTTTCGTCAGTTCGACGATCTCGTTGATGGTAACCACCGGCGGGACATCCGATAGATAGAGCATCTCAGCGCTGCCCAACCGCAGCAACGCGAGGTCCAACGCCGGAACACGATGAAGCGCACGTTGCCGCGCGTACTGTTCGACAAGCCCGTCGATCGTGTCAAGGTGCAGCAATGCCAACTCGACCAACTGCGTGGCGAATCGCCGCACCGGGCTGTCGACTTCGCGAGCCGCTTCCGTCCGCCAAAACCGTTCGAGAGCCTCGTGCGAGTACTCTCGCGTCAGTTCGAACTGATACAGGGCGGTCGCCGCGAAGTAGCGCGCCAATGTACGCGGGCGAAGGCGCGGTATCTCACTGCCGATTGCCATGACACCCGCCTGCCTCTCACGCCACCGGTCTGTCGCCCCGTAGACAATACACGAACGCCACAGAGCGCGGCAACTCCGCGCTTTCAGGAGCAGGGCTGTTTCATGAACGGACCGCCTGATCCCGAATCGGGTCAACCCAACGGGTCATTCCCGCGAGCCCGCCTTCGCGGGAGCGACGGAGCGGAAACGGTGGCTCCATGGACGGCTGGTGTCCCGTCGGAGCAGTGGACGTTCGTCTGGACCCCGCCGTGCGGGGACCGAGGGGCTTCATGAAACAGCCCTGATTCAGGAGTTCGCGCAAACGTTCTGATGCCCCGTTCGTTGGCTCGATGAAGGGACGCCTCAAATGACACAACGCGAACGCAAGCTCCGCCGACTGGCGGCATATGTCGATGGCACGCTCTCCGACGAGGGGCGAGCCCGCTTCGAGCAAGACCTGGAACGCGACGGCGACCTCCGCTACCTGCTCGACGTCTACCAGACGCTCCGTTCCCTCGCGGAATCGGGACCGGAGCCCCGCGACTCCTACCCCGTCGAGCAGTACGTTGCCGATGTGATGCGCCGAGCCGAATCCGAGCGAACCGGGACGCGGTTCCTGCCGCGTATCGTCTGGGTCGGTCTGCCCGCCGCCGCTGCCCTGGCAATCGGCTTCTGGGGATGGCGCAACCCGCAGCCGAAGACCGCTGCCGAACTCGTCGCCAGCGCGCCGCCGGAGGTCACGCGTTCTGCGCCTGAGCCTGCGACAACTGCCCCGTCCGTCACCCCCCAGATGGCTCCTGCAACGGTTCCCCATGAAGCTCTGCAGCGGGCTCCACAAGCGGCGGCGAAGGAAGCTCCGAACGCCGCGCCGAAGGCAGCCCCGGAACCGACCCGCGCGGCTCCGCCGGCGCGAGAGGAAGCGGAGGCGTTTGCCCTTGCGCAAGTGGACGAGCAGATCGAAGCCGGGCGGGACGTCAGAACCGTTCCCTCGTTCAGCGCAGGCGGCGGGGCTCGCCTGGCTGAGCCGGAGGCGGCCCCTCTCGCGCCAGTCGCCCGGGCGCGTCAGAACCGCTCGGCAGCGTACCCGTTCGAGCTCCGCATCGTCGCGGGCGACGATGTCCACGTCGTCAAGCCCGTCGTGGACAACCTAACTGCCGAGTTCGACGACGACGGCATCCATTACAGCGTCACGCTCAAACGCTCGCCAGATGGCCAGTGGACGCTCGCGACGAACTACAAGCCTGAGAATGCCGACGAAGCCACGGAATCCGCTGAGCGGTTCTTCCGACTCCCAGCCACCGGCTCTGCCGCTAGAACCGCCGCCAACGCTGCACAGACCGTCAGCGCGGCATCCCCCGAGAGCCTGCGCATCCGCATCGCGCAGCCCATCGGCCGCGCCGAAAAGCTCTACGCCGTGATCGTACCGACGCAATGACCGGAGAGGACGGAACGATGAACCGATGGCTCCCCCTGCTGCTTCTCGCCACCATCGCCGCCCCTGCGACTGCCGATTGGGCATGGTCTCCCCCGCAGTCGATCCTCCACGGAGACCGCGAGGAGCTGACCGGCTCGCTCGCCATCGCCGAGATGGGTATCGGCTCCATCCAGAAGGCCGCTGAACCGGTCGCCGCGCGCATCCGAGCCGTCACGTCCATCGAAGTCTCGACCGCCGACGTGAGCCAGGCCGTAGACGACTCCCCCGAAACGCTCGACGCCGCCCGCGTGCCCGTCCTGATGCTCTCCGGCACGGCGCGGTCGCGACCGTCCGAGACGCAGCGGAACGCGCTCCGGCGCTACATCGAGGCAGGCGGGTTCGTCGTCGTGTCCGGCAGGAGCCAGCGGTTCTCCGAGAGGATGCGCGACTGGGCCCGCGACGCCTTCGCCTCCACGCCCCCGATGGAACTGGCTCCGATGGACGGCTCGCGGCTGCCTGACGCCCTGCGCGCCGCCGTCGAGGGAATCCGGACCGAAGGCGTCGTGATCGATTCGAAACCGCGTCTCGTCCTCCTCCCCACGCGCGACGAGGCGAAGGACGTCCCCTCGCCGACATCGGAGGGCGAACGCGACCTCCTGACGGCGGTTCTCCTGCTCGCTGCGCTCGGTTCCCCACAGGTGCAGCAGTTGGAGGAGACGGCGTTCACGATCTCCGCCCGCCGGGACGGCGACCGCGTCCTGCTGACCGCCGTGGCGACCGCCGACCTGCGGCTGACCAGCCTCTACCTCGCCCTGATGGACATGGACGACGTCCTCGCGGCGAACTCCGTCATGCCGGAGGCTGGCGCGTCGGATGTGCGCGTCGAGCTGGAAGCTCCGATCCGTCTGCCGTTCGATCCGTCGCTCTACTGGGTTCAGGCGCGCGGCAAAGGGAACGATCTGGTCGTGGCGCGCCGGACGAACCTCGCCGAAGTGCTGGGCAGTCTGGACACCGAACTGCTCGGCCAGGATCGTTGGCTCCGTGGGAGCCCGGCGAGCGTGCGGGTCATCGCCCGCGACGCGCGGAGCTCGATGCCCGTCGCCGGAGCCGTCGTCCGGGCGGCCGTGACCGCCGACGGCAAGACGCTCGCCGTCTCGGAAGGCACGACGGACGCCGCCGGTTCCGTCAGTGTGCGGTTCGACCGAATCGAGGCGTCCGCCGACGCGGTGGAACTCGCGGTCGATGTCCAATCGCCGCTGGGCGACGACGCGATCACGCGGACGATCCGGATCGAGTCGAGCGCGAAGATTCTGCTCACCGCTGACAAGCCCATCTACCAGCCGGGGCAAACGATCCATCTTCGCGCGCTCTGTTTGCGCGAGAGCGACCTGCGCCCCATCGCAGACGGAACGCTGACGTTCGAGATCGAGGACGCCAAGGGCAACAAGGTATTCAAGCGGATCGCCGAGCGGAACCGGTTCGGCGTTGCCGCCGCCGACTTCCTCCTCGCCGACGAGCTGAACGCAGGTCCATACACCCTCCGCGCGATGGACGGGCCCACGACCCAGGAGAAGACCGTCACCGTCGAGCGCTACGTCCTCCCGAAGTTCCGCACGACCGTCGAACTCGACCAGCCGCACTATTCGCCGGGCGCAACCGTGAGTGGCTCCGTGCAGGCGGACTACTTCTTCGGCAAGCCGGTCGCGGGCGGAACCGTCGAGATATCCGCCGCGAAGTTCGACGTCGGGTTCGAGCCCTTCGCCAAGCTGACGGGCAAGACGGACGAGACGGGTCGGTACGCCTTCGAGCTGGAGCTGCCGGACTACTTCGTCGGCACGCCGTTGGACGCCGGCAAGAGCTTTGTCCAGTTTGAGGTCACCGTGACAGACGGCGCGGAGCACGCCGAGACGTCCACCGTGACGCGGCCCGTCGTCGCGTCGCCCATCACGCTAGTCGTCGTGCCGGAAGGCGGCGAGCTCGTCCCAGGCGTCGAGAACCAGGTCTACGTCGTCTCGACGAGTCCTTCCGGCGAGGCAGTTCAGGCGAGCGTGACGTTGAAGTTGGGGAACCAAGAGTGGACGGAGACCTCCGATGCTGCCGGCATCACGACCTTCTACATCACGCCGCAGCCGGGGAACTCGCTCGTCGAGGCGCGCGCCCGGACACCGCAGGGAGTCGAGGCGGAAGTCAGCGTCTCGCTGGACGAGCGGGGGTTCGACACGGTGCTGCTGCGTCCCGATCGGTCGGTCGTCAAGGCGGGCGATGTCCTCACCGCCGAAGTGCTGTCCGCGCGGGACGGAGGGTATGTCTACGTGGATGTCATCCGGTCGCGCCAGACGGTTCTCACGAAGTCCGCGCCGATCCAGGCGCACCGGGCGCGCGTCTCGTTCCCGCTCGGAGCGGACGACTTCGGGATGCTGGAGCTCCACGCCTACGTCGTGGGAACCGACGGCAACATCCGACGCGACACGCGAGTCGTCTACGCCTCGGAGGCAGATGACCTGTCCATCGCTGTCCATCCCAGCAAGGACACCTACGCGCCGGGTGAGGACGCCGAGGTCCGGTTCCACGTTTCGGATCGCGAGGGGCACCCGGTTCTCGCGGCGCTGGGCGTCACGATCGTCGACGAAAGCGTCTTCGCGCGTCAGGAGAACCAGCCGGGCTTGGAGCGCGTCTTCTTCCTGCTGGAGAAGGAACTCCTGCAGCCCCGCTACGAGATTCACGGGTTCGAGCCGGACTTCATCGTGACGCCCCAGCCCCGACCGCTGGAGCGAAGGGCGAAGGCGGCGCGTGTCCTCTTCGCCGCTGCGCAAACGCTTCGGCGCGAGCCGACCCTATCCGTCCGATCGACGGATGCCAAGCGCGAGCGGCGGCATGCGGAACTCGTTCGCCGGCTCGAGCGCCCTGCCGAGAAGATCCGCGTCGCGCTGAAGCGATATCTCGAAGCCGACAAGGACCTGCCGACGGATGGCGACCTGATCGCGGCGCTGATTCAGTCGCGGCTCCTCCACTCCGCCGACGCCGATGATCCGTGGGGGAACCGCCTGCGGCTGTCCAACGTCCTGGCCAGTCCGGGGCCCGACGGACGAGAAGGCACGCTCGACGACATCGAGGCGCTCGCTTTCGAGGAGGACTGGCGTTTCGAGGACGGCAAATACTTGCAGCGGATCGCGTGGCGCTTCGGACAGAACGACGTGGCGGAAGGCATCGTCCTCATCGAGCGTTCGCGCGATGTGAGCGATATGCCACGTCGTGCGAGGCGGTTCGGGCTGGCACGCGGCGCAATGATTGAAGAACAGCTCGAGATGGCGGACGGCGCCATCATGTTCGGCAGGGCTGTCGGCGGGGCGGGCGCGATGAACGCGATGAAGATGGCGGAAGTCGCCGCAATGGCAGCTCCTGCGGCAGCCCCCATGCCGGAGGTCGCTCCGACGCGGCTGCGCGAGTTCTTCCCCGAAACGCTGCTGGTCACGCCGTCGCTCATCACCGACGAGAAGGGAGACGCCGTCCTGCGGTTCCCCGTTGCTGACTCCATCACGACGTGGCGGGCGAGCGTCATGGCGTCGTCGCTTAACGGCTTGCTGGGGAGCACGACGGCGGGCATCCGCGTGTTCCAGGACTTCTTCCTCGACATTGACCTGCCGGTGAGCCTGACGGTCGGCGACGAGGTGAGCGTGCCGGTCGCGCTCTACAACTACCTCGATACGAACCAGGACCTGAGGATCGAGTTCGAGACGGGCGAGGGCATCGAGCTCGTCGGCGCGTCGGAGCAGCGGGCGACGTTGGCGTCTGGCGCGGTGACGGTGCGCTACTTCAAGATCATCGCCAAGAAGGCGGGAAGCGCGCCGCTGACGGTTCGCGGCTACGGGACTCGGATGGGCGACGCCGTGCGCCGTCGGGTGGATATCGTGCCGGACGGACGCGAAGTCCGCGATACCGTCAACGACCGGCTCAAGGGAACCGTCCAGCGGACGGTGACGGTTCCCCGAAACGCGGTTCCCGACGCGAGCAAGGTGTTCGTGAAGCTCTATCCGGGAGCCTTCAGCCAGGTCGTCGAAGGGCTCGACGCGATCCTCCAGATGCCGTTCGGGTGCTTCGAGCAGACGTCTTCGGCGACCTACCCGAACATCCTGGCGCTGCGGTATCTCCGGACGACCGGCAAGAACACGCCGGAGGTTCAGCTCAAAGCCGAGGGGTACATCAGCCTCGGGTATCAGCGTCTGCTGTCGTTCGAGGTGGACGGCGGCGGGTTCGAGTGGTTCGGGAACGCCCCGGCGAACCAGCTCCTGACCGCCTACGGGCTCATGGAGTTCGCCGACATGGCGAGCGTCCACGAGGTCGATGCCGCTGTCATCCAGCGGACCGCGGCGTGGCTCCTCGGCAAGCAGGGCAAGGATGGGTCGTGGAAGCCGGACGCGTCGTATCTCCACGCCGAGAGCTGGGGGCGCATCCAGTCCAACGAACTGCTTCCGACCGCCTACATCCTGTGGGCACTGGGCGAGGCGAAGACGCAGGACGAACGCGTCGGCAAGGGCATCGACTATCTGCGCGGCCGCTGGCAGAACGCGCGCGATCCGTACATGCTCGCGCTCATCGCCAACGCGTTGGTCACGTCGGACGCGGCTGGCAAAGCGACCGGCGAGGTTATGGCGCGGCTCAAGGAACTCGCGGTCGTGGACGGCGACGCGGTTCACTGGAAGTCCGAGCTTCCCACGATGACCTACGCCCGCGATGAGTCGTCCAACCTCGAAGCGACTTGCCTCGCGACGTTGGCGTTCCTCAAGTGGGGCAAGGACCCGTCGTTCACCGAGAAGTCGCTGACCTACCTAGTCCGCGCCAAGGACCCCAACGGCACGTGGCACACGACGCAGGCGACCATCCTCGCCCTGAAGGCGCTCCTGATGGGGAGCGAAGGCGGCGGCGCGACGCGCGGCGAAGTGACCGTGTCCATCGACGGGAAGTCGGCGCAGCGGCTCGAAGTGACGCCGGAGGACAGCGACGTCGTCCGGTTGGTGGACTTCGGCGCGGTCGATCCCGGCGAGCACACGGTCAAGCTGACGTTCGAGGGCGAGGGCAGCCTGCTCTACCAGATCGTCACGCGGTTCTACGAGCCGTGGCGGGAACGCGACCGCGTTGGCGAGCAGCCGCTGCGCATCGGCGTCACCTACGACAAGACGCGGCTCGCGCAGAACGACGTCGTTCGCGCCGAGTGCGTCGTGGAGAACCAATCGCCTCGCGCGGCGAAGATGGTCATCGTCGATCTGGGGATTCCGCCGGGGTTCTCGGCGAGTGGAGCGGACTTCGAGGCGCTCGTGGCGTCCAAGACGATCCAGAAGTTCCAGATGACGCCGCGCCAGGTGACCCTCTACTTCGACGAGCTGGAACCCAAGAAGCCGCTGACGCTCCGGTACGAGCTCCGGGCGAAGTATCCGAATCCGCGCGAAGACCCGGGCATCGAAGGCGTACGCGTACTACAACCCGGAGGCGGTCGCCGTCGCGGCTCCTGTGGAGCTCGAAGTCACCGAGTGAGCCGGTGCGAATGGCTGTCGGTCAGGGCGGGTCTGAGACCATAGGTATCAACGGATGCGCCCGAGCGCTGCGGCGACGCATCCCTCCTCGATCTTCCCCCATCAATGGGCTGAGAAGGGAAGGTCGACGAGGGGGTTGATATGCCGAACAACCGTAGCGCTTAGCTCGCGATGGGAACCGCGCCGCGTTCCTGAACCATCTCGCCGATTCGGCGGATTCGGCGGAGCTTCGCGTCGGGCATGATGTTGTCCGACACGCCCAGGATGCACGCGGTTCCCGGCGCGATGTCTCGGAAGATGCCTTCCATCGCCGACTCGAACTGCTCGTCCGTGTAGGGGTCTTCGAGGATCGTCGACGGAACGCCGCCCCAGACGATCACGTCGTCGCCCCATGCTGCGCGCGCTTCGGACAGCGTCGTCTCGACCATGGGATGCGTCGCGAAGCACTCCGCCATCCCGAATCCCGCCCGCCGGATGTTCTCCAGGATATGGCGCGAATCGTTGTCCGCGTGCAGGGCGAGAACCTTCCCGCGCGACCGCAGAAGCGCTGACAGATCGCGGTAGTACGGCTCGATATACCGCTCGAAGAGATGCGGCGGCGTCATCTGGCTCGAAAAGTGGACGCCGTGGAGGATGAGCCGCGCCGGTGAGTCCGCGATGAGATGCCACACGTCGGAGCGGTCGCGATCCGACATGACGGCGAGAAGGCGCTCGACCTCGTTGGCGTGGTCGTTCAGGTGGTAGAACGCGCTCCCGTAGCCGACGAGCGCGCGCATCCAGTGATGGAAGGGGCAGTCGCCGCACGACACGAGCGGATAGCCGTCGTCGCCGATCTCCGCTTCGTAGGCGGCGTACTCCTCGTAGGTCGGCGCGTAGGTCGTGTTCTCGGTGATGTACTCCGCGACGGCGTAATCCTGCGGACCCCTCAGCATGAACTCGACCTGCAGGTCCTGAATGCCTTTCGCGCGGAGGTCGTCGCTTCCCTGCATCCGCGTCGTGACGACGCCGGCGGGCGTGGTGAGCTCGGTCAGCAGGTTGCGGGCGTCGAGGGCGGTCGAGCGGCTCTGGACGCCGCTCACGCTCGACCGAAAGACGCGCCCGTCGCGGGCTGGGGTTCCCATGCCGAGGTCGCGTTCGATCTCGCGGAGCGGCATGTTCCGGTAGCGCTCCGGCAGCGTTCCGGCAAGCTGCTGCGCTTGATGCCAGATCAGTAGTCGAGGGATCCAGGGAACGCGGTCGGGAGCCTTGCCGTCGAGGATGCGGAGCACGCGCTCTCGGTTCGTCATGGAGGCGTCCTCTCGGTCAGTTCGTCCTATCCGGTTGAGCGGGAAACAGCTCGTCCTGCTTCTGCCGCAGCGTCCAGAGGATCGAGTCCGGCGGCGGCTCGACCATGCGGCGCGTGATGAGGGTTCCCTGCGGAACGTCGACCGTCAGCCGGTTGCCTTCGAGCAGGTAGTACGGCAGCGGAGCATCAGGTTCAGGAGTCGCAGCGGGAACCAGAGAAGCCCGCAGGTCCCGCGACCAACAGGACTTGCCGGCGGCGCACACCATCTCTCCAACCCGGAAGCCGCGCGTCACGGTCGCGGCGACATCCACACTCGGAACGATCCGATGGCTGCCGGTCGGAGCGCGGAGCAGTCCGGCGACCAGAATCGACATCGCCGTCTCCGCGCCGCAGAGGTGATGCGGTCGATAGATGAGGAACGCCGAGCGGTCGCGGTTCGTCAGCGTTCCCTTGACCGCCATGACGTGCCGCGCCTGCGGATCGGAGGTCGTCATGACGATGAAGACCCCGCCGTCCACCGACGGCGACTCGCCCGTGCGCAGGATGTTCGGGAGCGCGACGGCGTTCCGTGTGTGCAGAATCCCGCCGTCCGCTTCCGGACAGAAGACGCTCGCAAGTTCCGTGACCCGCAGCGGCGTCCGATGCGCCGACGGGTTCTCGGACATCAGCCGCGAACCGTTGGCGATGACCGCCAGATGCGCCATCGTGTCGCCGAAGTCGTCCTCGGCTTGCCAGTCGGCGGTCACCCGGTCGCGGACTTCGGTGTACCGGCGCACCTCGCCCGGCGGGATCGGATCGAACGCCCACCGGTCGCCCGGCGGAACCGTGATCTGGCTCCCGTGGCTCGAAAGCGTGCCCGATGCCGCGTCGTACGCCCACTCATGCAGGTAGCCGCCGCAGAGAACCTCGAATCCGAGCGCCTCTGCCCACGCGATCAAGCCCAGGGCCAAGCCCGGCTGGTCGCCGTCCTCGGCGGTGTAGACGACGCCCGCACGGTCGGCGAGGTATTTCAGGATCGCCCCGCAGGTGGCGTCCGCTTCCTTGTCGACCATGACGACGTGCTTGCCGTGCCGGATCGCCTCGTAGGCGTGGCGAACCCCGGCTTCCGGCACGCGAGTCGCCGTGACGATCACGTGCAGCGGCAAACCCATGAGGAGCATGGCGTCTTCGACGATCACCCACTTGCCCGCCTCCATCGCCCACAGAGCCCGCGAGGCGTTGCTGCATATTGCGATGTCGTCTTCGCTGACTCCGGCTTGCTGGAACGCTCGGCGAGCGGCGGCGGGGTCGATGTCGGCGACGATCCGAATCTCAAGCCGAGGGATGAGACGCGCCTGCGTGACGATGGACGCGCCGAAGCTGCCGCATCCGACCAACGCCGCCCGGACGACCGGAGGGTCTTTGACTTGGCTGAACAACTGCTGGTCGATCATCGATATCCACCCGCGTAGAGAGGAGGGGGCATGGAAGACAATGGGTCGTCCGCGCCGGCAACAGCCCGGTTCCGCCTCTGGAAGCTTGAGTCACCCCTGTTCCTCAGCCAGAATAGGATGCGTTCCACTGTGCGGCTGGAGGCTTCCCGATGGCGCTCAACACCGTCTACCGACTGTTCGCCGCCCTTGGCATCGGGGCGCTGGTGTCGGGATGCCAAACCACTCCGCGCGAGGTGTCGCACGCCGAGATCAAGTACCGCAACGGTCGGTACGAAAGCGCGCTGCTAGACTACCAACGCGCCTTGAACACCGTCAAGCAGCCGTCTGCCGCCGAGATGCGCCTGCGCTACAACATCGGCACGACCTACTACCGCATGGATCAGACGCGCAGCGCCGTGGCGGAGCTTCTCCCAGCGGCAGAACGCGCCGCGACCGCTCGGGACCGCGATGCGGGCGCGTTCCGAGTCCGCGCCTTTTACAACCTCGCCAACGCGTTCTACCGCGAGGACGACTACGCGCGCGCCGTCGATGCCTACGTCGCCGCCCTCAAGGTCGATCCGCACGACGCCGACGCCAAGCACAACCTCGAACTCGCCCTGGAACAACTCGAACAGCAGTCGTCGGCGGGGGGTTCCCCGGAACCCGACAACCCGAACCCCACTCCCACGCCTGGCGAAGGCGACCGAGAACCCCTGCCGCAGAACCCCGCCGGGCTCTCCACGGATCAGGCGAGACGGCTGCTCGACATGCTCGGCAGCGACAACCTCAGCCGACAGCGCGACCGCACGACGAACCTGGTTCCGCCCCGCTACGACGTGGAAAAAGACTGGTGAACCGAAGCGCCTCGCAGCACCGCGCGTCACGGCGAACGAGGGCAGTCGCCGCCCTCTGCCTGACGCTTCTGCTCGCCGCCGGATCCGCCGTCTGCCAGTCGCTGGAGATGCGCGTCACGCCGGAGGACATCCCGCTCGACGAGGTCGCCGCGCTTCAGGTTCTACTCCGCGACCCGCCGACGGACGCTCCCCGCATCCCGACGATCACCGCGCCGGGCTTCGCCATCGAGGCGCTGCCGCCGCCGGGCGGACGGTTCACGTCCGAAGGCATCCTCTGGCGATACCTGCTGGTACCCGTGGACACGGGCTCGGTCGCCGTGGAAGCCGCGCTGACGGTCAACGGGCAACTCCTGCGCCAGACGCGGAACGTCCGAACCTTCGACCGCGCCAAGCCCTCCAGCCCAGCACGGGAACCGGCGGCGAACCGCTCCCGGTCCGACCGCGCCGCGTCGGAAGACCTCACCGGACGGCGGTTCGTCCGCGCCGAGATCGACCGGACGAGCGCGTTCGTCCATCAGCAGGTGACCTACAGGTTCCGCTACTACTTCGAGAACTGGTTGCCTGCCCGAGAAGCCCCGCAGTACGCCCTGCCGACGTTCGAGGGATTCCTCGCGCACCCGCTCGACGATTCCCGCGCCACGCAGAAAGGCAAGGAGACCGTCGACGGACGCGAGTACTACGTCGAGGAGATTCGCGTCGCGCTGTTCCCCCTGACGCCCGGAGAGCGCCGCCTGCCACCGACGCGGCTGATCCTTCCAGCCGTCGCGCGCATGCCGTCGCGTGAGCTCACGACGGAGCCCGTCTCGCTCACGGCGCGTCCCTTGCCGGCGGAGCCCCCGGACTTCTCCGGCGGTGTCGGCGAGTTCACCGTCCGCGCGGAGTTCATGCAGTTCCAGGGCAGAGCTGGCGAGCCCCTGACACTCCATACCCGGATCGAAGGACGCGGGAACCTGGCGACGTTGACCCGCGTGCCCAGACCCACCGCCGACGGCGTTACGGTCTACGAACCCACCGTGAAGGATACGATGGATGTCGTCGGCGATCAGTGGGGCGGAACCCGTACGTTCGAGTACGTCTTGACTCCCACCCAAGCCGGGACCTTCACGGTCGTCGTGCCGGAGATCGTCACCTTCTCGCCGTCACAGGGCAGCTACGTGCGCTCGGAGCCGATCTCCCTGACGGTTCCCGTTGGAGAAGCCCTGCGAGATGATTCCGACGGCGCGCAGCCGGTTCCCATCCGCCGAGGGAGCGGCTGGGCTCCGTGGCTGGCGCTGCTTGCGGCGCTCGTTGTCGGCTGGCTTCTGTGGAGGCGCAGGAACCGGCGTGCCGAATCCGTGGAACCGAGGGCAGACGCCGCCTCTCGCCCGACGAGGACGACGTCGGCAGGTCTCGACGGCATCCGCGTCGGAGACGGGCAGAGGGTTTGCCGGGAGCTCGGCGGGCTCCTCCGAGCGCGGGCGGCTCAGGCGATGGGCGTGCCTGCGGAGTCCCCCGATCTGCTGAGCCGCCTCGGACAGAGCGGCACCCCGAACGCCTCAGCGGTTGTCGATCTCATCCGCCGGTGCGACGAGGGAGCCTTCGCGCCGATCCAACTATCGGCGTCCGAGCAGCAGTCGCTCATCGACGCGGCGCAGTCAGCACTGGGAGCCTTCGCGCCGAACGATCCGCCGACAAGCTAGGTCGCGCACTACTTCCGTCAACATGGAGTCCGGTCTTACCCCTCGCCCGACCTTCTGCCCGAAGGGAGAAGGAGGCGAGTCTGGGTTCCTCTCAGACCGGAGGGAGCAACGCTTCCTCCCCTGCGAGGCGGAGGCTGCGGACCTACGGAACCGTCGTGATCGTGATGGGGATCGTCTTGGTCTCCGACGCGATGTCGTAGCTCGTCTGCACGCCCTTGTCCGTCACCGAGATGACCTGCGAGATCGCCGTCACGATGAGCTGAATCACCTCCACCTTCACCGCGCCCGATTCCAGCGATGCGGGAGCCTGCCAACCGATCGCGAAACTCCCTGCCGCCGTGCCCGTCTCGGTTCCGACGAGCTGACCGTGACCCGTGACGTTCACCCACGAGAACCGCACCGCCTCCGCCCGCACCGGCGTCACCGTCGCGGCGATGTCCACCGTCTCGCCGGGGACGACGCGCGAGCGCGTCACGTTGACCCCGACTTCGAGCGCCACGTTCTTGTCCACGTTCGTCATGTCGCCGAAGCTCGGCTCCGACGGCGTCGATTCCCCGCCGCATCCCGCCGCGCCGCCCACCAGGCCGCCCACGAGAACGGCGAGGCAGAAGCCCAACCAGCGCTTCATCGCCCGTACCCCCTTGCTAGCCAGACGTACGCATCGATCCGCCCACCAACAGATACGTGCCGATGACCGCGTCCGGTTTCCCGCGAGGGCGATGACGTCGCTTCCGCATGCAGGCTCTGGGACGTCGGGGCAGGTCTCAGACCCGCCCTACATGCCCTTCACGCCGAGGGCTTCGGGAACCGCCGGGGCTCCGGCGTCAGGACGATGTTGACGACGACGCCCTGGATCTGGATGTCGTCCGACGGGCGCACGAACGTCGGCGGGTAGCCCGCCTCCCGGTTCTCCGAAAGCAGCACCGCGTCTCCGCTCTCGCCGATGAAGATGCGCTTCAGACCGCTCCCGCCGTTCAGAAGGGCGACGACGATATCCCCGCTCCGAGGTGTCAGCTTCGGATCGACGATGACGCGCGACCCCGGCAGAATGTGCGCGTCCACCATCGAATCCCCTTCGACGATCAGCACATAGCATCCCGGACGCGCTCCCAGACCAGGGGCCCACGCGTACCAGTCGAGGATCTTCTGGTGCTCTTCGTCCAGCGGGCCCGCGTTCACATGACCCAGCACCGGCAGCATGATGACGCGGTCGACGCCCGCCTTCACGCCCGCCGATGGCGCGTCGGACGCCTCCTCCAGCAGATACGCCACAGGAACCCCGAAATAGGCTGATAGGCGGTCGAGCGTCTCCAGCCCCACCTGCTTGTTCTGGTTCCGCACCAACACGGAGATCGTCTGCTGCGACACGCCGAGAGCCGCCGCGAGCTCCTCCTGCGGAATCCGACGCCCCTCCCGAAGCTCCTTCTCTCGCAGCAGCCGGGACAATCGCAATCGCATCGGAGCCCTCCTTGACCGCCAGCATCCGCCGACACACTTGCTGGAACCAGTATATCACGTAGACTTCGTATGGATAACTAATAATACTGGTATACGGTGGCACTGGATACACGTTTGAGTGGGCTGAAGTTGGCGCTACGAAATGCCACGTCCTACCAGAAATACTGGTGAACCGGCAGAGGGAATCCCATGATTCCAGGGAAGATCGAGCCGAGCACGCCGGATGCCGCTGAGCGCGAGAGGCTGGCGGAACTCGCCGCGCGTGGCGACTGCGACGCATTCAGCCGACTCGCGGATGCTTACCGACGCCATCTCTGGCAGCACGCCCACGGGCTTTGCCGCGACGAGCATCGCGCCGACGATCTCGTCCAGGAGACCTTTCTGCGCGCGTGGCAGATGCGCGAGAGCTATGTCGTCGGGGCGAGCAGCTCATGGCTCAAGTGGTGCAAGCGCATCTTGCAGCGGCTCGCCATCGACGAGTGGCGGCGGGACCGAGCCATGCCCTGCGTCTCGCTGGATGCCTGCCTGGGCGACGCCGGGTCGCGCGAATCGATCGCGTCGCTGCGGGACCCGGCTCCGCTCGCCCACGAACGCCTGCGTGCGAAAGAAGATGCCGAGCGCGCCCGCCGGATTGTGGCAGCGCTCCCGGACCGGCAGCGGCAGGTGCTCTCGTTGCTCGCCGAAGGACACTCGCGCGAGGAGATCGGCAGGATGTTCGGGACGGCGCGGAACACGGTCCGCATCTACCTCTACCGCGCCCGCACCGCCGTGAGAGAGTCGCTGGCGGATTCCTGACCGCATCGCGGCGGCAGCCAAGAACGCCGCCGCGTTCGATTCCTCGCCGCCCTGCGTTGATTGACGCGCCCCGTGCCGCTGGCTACAATGCCCGCGTAGTCGAAACGGCACGGGGAGCCCCATCCGAATGCCCGCCCTCACGGACGCACAGCGCCTTTCCTTCGAGACCAACGGCTATCTCGTCATCCCGGAAGCCCTCTCACAAGACGAACTCGCCTCCGTCCGACGCGCTGCCGATGCCGCCGAAGCCCGATGGCGAACCGACACGTCCCTCAAAGGCTGGCGCACGCCCCGCATCGAGCAGGTGCAGGCTCCCATCGAATACGACGACCTGCTTTTCGACCTGCTGGAACACCCGGCCGTGTTCCCGCTCATCCGCGACATCCTCGGCGATGACGTGTCGATGATCGACAACGACTACTTCATCTCCCCGGCGCGGTGCAGGTCTCACACGGCTTGGCATCACGACGTCGGCATGGCGGGCGTCTACCATCCCCGCTCCGTCATGATGGTCAAGGCGTTCTACATCCTCGAAGACATCCCTGCGAACGGCGGCGCGACGCTCCTGCTGCCCGGATCGCACCGCTACCCGCTGGGCTTCGCTCTGCCGCAGGTGGACGACCCGTCCGACATGCCCAACGCGGTGAAGATGGCGCTGCCCGCCGGTTCCGCCTTCTTCTTCAACGGCAGGACGTACCATTCCTCGTCGCACAACGATTCGGACTCGCCGCGCCGCGTTCTCATCTACAACTACGGACACGCCTGGATGCGCATCTGGGAGGGCTACGAACCGTCGGAAGCGCTCCGGGCGAAGGCGACAACCCCGCTGCGCCGACAACTGCTCGGAATGACGAACCCCTACGGACCCTACGCCGTCAGCTCGTGAAGACGGCACCTACGAGGAGCGACCGATGAGCGACGACCTGAAGATCAAGAGCCACAACATCACCGACCGACCCAGCCGGTCGCCCGCGCGAGCGATGCTCCGAGCCGTCGGGCTCACCAACGACGACCTCGACCGCCCGATCATCGGCATCGCGAACACCTGGACGGAGCTGGGTCCCTGCAACCTGCACCTGCGGCGCATTGCCGAGAAGGTCAAGGAAGGCGTCCGAGCCGCTGGCGGAACCCCGCTGGAGTTCAATACGATCGTCATCTCCGACGGCATCTCGATGGGCACCGAGGGCATGAAGGCGTCCCTCGTCAGCCGTGAGACGATCGCCGACTCCATCGAGCTCGTCGTGCGCGGTCACTCGCTCGACGGCTTCGTCGCCCTCTCCGGCTGCGACAAGACGATCCCCGGCACCGTCATGGCGATGGCGCGGCTCAACCTGCCGTCCGTCATGCTCTACGGCGGAACCATCGCGCCGGGACGGTTCCAGGAACGCAACGTGACGATCCAAGACGTGTTCGAGGCGGTGGGAGCCTTCGCCGCCGGCAAGATGTCGGAGAACGAGCTCATCGAGCTCGAAGGAGAAGCCTGTCCCAACGCCGGAGCCTGCGGAGGGCAGTTCACCGCGAACACGATGGCGACCGCCATGGAGGTCCTCGGCGTCTCGATGATCGGCAGCGCGAGCGTCCCGGCGATGGACCCGCTCAAGGACGAGGTCGCGTTCCAAGTCGGCAAGCTCGTCATGGAAGTCCTGCGGAAGCGGCTCCTTCCGCGCGACATCATCACGCGCGAGGCGCTGGAGAACGCCATCGCGTCCGTCGCGATGACGGGCGGCTCGACGAACGCCGTGCTCCACCATCTCGCCATCGCGCGCGAAACGGGCGTGCCGCTCCATATCGACGACTTCGACCGCATCAGCGCCAAGACGCCGCTGCTCGCCGACCTCAAGCCGGGCGGACGCTACGTCGCCAACGACCTCTACCGCGCCGGCGGCGTGCCGCTCGTGGCAAAGCGCCTGCTCGACGGCGGATACCTCCACCGCGACTGCATCACGATCACGGGTCAGACCATCGGCGAAGCCGCGCTGACCGCCGTCGAGACGCCCGATCAGGACGTGGTTCGCCCGCTCTCGAACCCGATCAAGAAGACGGGCGGCATCCTCATCCTCAAGGGGAACTTGGCGTCCGAGGGCTGCGTCCTCAAGATCGTCGGGCACAACCGGATGCACCATCGCGGTCCCGCGCGGGTGTTCGACAACGAGGAGAGCTCCTTCGAGGCGGTGCAGACCGGGAAGATCAAGGCGGGCGACGTCGTCGTCATTCGGTATGAAGGACCCGTCGGCGGACCCGGCATGCGCGAGATGCTCGCCGTGACAGGCGCGATCGTCGGCGCGGGCATCAGCGACCAGGTGGCGTTGATCACCGATGGGCGCTTCTCCGGCGCGACGTACGGGTTCACCGTCGGGCATGTCGCTCCTGAAGCCGCCGTCGGGGGACCCATCGCGGCGGTGCGCGACGGTGACATGATCGTGCTCGATACGGAGACGAGGACGCTCAAGGTCGAGCTCTCGGACGAGGAGATCGCGGCGCGTCTGCGCGACTGGAAGAGGCCGGAGCCGCGCTACACGACGGGCGTCATGGCGAAGTACGCCCGGCTCGTCTCCTCGGCAGCCGAAGGCGCTGTGACCAGCTAGCGTCCGTCGCTGTCGGCGCGCTTGCGCCAGTCCGACGGAAGCGAGGTCGCAGCGATACCGTGGGCTTGTGGTTGGTGGCGGATCTGAGACCCGCCCCGACCGCGCGTCAACGCCGCTCGGTGCGCAGCGGCAGCGAACGGAAGGAATCGTCGCGTGTCGTCCAACCTGATCGCGTTGCAGAACCGATTCCTGGGAACCGGCGACACCGTCTACGACATCCTCTCCCGACTGCACTCGCAACAGGGCTACATCTCCGACGCCGACATCCTCCGCATCGCGCGGGAACACCACCTGCCGCCCCAGCATGTCCGTTCAACAGCGAAGTTCTACGAGGAGCTCGCCCACGACCGACCGGCGCGGCACGTCGTCAAGGTGTGCAACGGCGAAGCGTGCGGCGCAGCCGGCGGATCGACCCTCAAAGCCGAGCTGGAATGCGATCTGGCAGGCTCTGCCGATGTGCGGGTCGAAGAGGTCTCCTGCCTCGGATACTGCGGCAAGGGCCCCAACGCGATGGTGGACGGTACGCCGCTCAGCCTGCGCGATCCCGAAACCCGCGCGATCGTCGTCCGATCCCTCACCGAAGACACGGCACACGGACTCGAAGAGCCGACGAACGCCTTCTATACGCCCGTTGAAGGCAAGCCCCGCATCGTCATGCGCCACTTCGACGGCGATGTCGTCTCGCTGGAGCACGCCCGGCGCGCCGGCATCTACGACGCGCTGGAGAAGGCCGTCGCGGCGATGACGCCTGCCGAGCTCCGCGCCGAAGTGACAGCGAGCCAACTGCGCGGACGCGGCGGAGCCGGGTTCCCGACGGGGACGAAGTTCCAGACCGTCGCCGAATCGCCCGTGTCGGACGGTTCCGGAAGGCGGTTCGTCGTCGTCAATTTCGACGAAGGTGACGCGGGGGCGTATATTGACAAGGAGATCGTCGAGCGGGACCCGCACAGCCTGATCGAGGGAACGCTGCTCGCCGCCTATGCCTGTGGGGCCCAAGAAGCAGTCATCTACGCGCGGTTCGAGTATCCGCAAGCCATCGGCGTGCTCCGTCGCGCCGTCGAGGAGGCGCAGGCTGCCGAGTTCATCGGTTCCCCCGTGTCGGGCTCGTCGTTCCGATGCGACGTGCGGGTCGTCGAGGGCAAGGGAGCCTACATCTGCGGCGAGGAGACGAGCCTTCTTCGCTCGCTGGAGGGGCTTCCCGCGCTCGTGAGCACGCGCCCGCCGTTTCCGGCGCAGAAGGGCTTGTGGGGCTGCCCGACGGCGGTCAACAACGTCGAGACGCTCCACAATCTGCCGTGGATCGTCGCGCACGGCGGAGTCGCCTATTCCGCGCTGGGACACGAGCGGTCGCGCGGGACGAAAGCCGTCAGCCTGAACACCCGCGTCCGTCGTCCGGGAATGTACGAGGTCGAGTTCGGTGTCACGCTGCGAGAGCTCCTCTTCGATCTCGCCGGAGGCATGGAGGAGGGGCAGCGGTTCAAGGCGGTTCAGATCGGGGGCCCCCTGGGCGCAATCCTATCCGAACGCGCGCTGGATACGCCCATCGACTTCGAATCGCTGGCGAAGGTCGGCGGGCTGCTGGGACACGGAGGGATCGTCGTCTACTCGCACGAAGACGATCTCGTCCACGTCGCGCGCGGGCTAATGAAGTTCTGCGCCGTCGAGAGCTGCGGCAAGTGCTTCCCGTGCCGGATCGGCTCCGTTCGAGGCGTCGAGCTGATCGACCAGATGATCGAGACCGGTGTCACGGAGAGCCGATTGGCGCTCTTGGGCGACCTGTGCGAGACGATGAAGTTCGGTTCGCTCTGCGGATTGGGAGGGATGCTCCCAGCGCCCATCGAGTCGATCCTGCGCGATTTCCCCCAGGAGTTCGCCCGATATCGGTAACGGGGTCCGTCGGCTTCTGCTCACAGTTCGTTCCGAACGGCGCAAGGAATCGACGACACAGACGACGAGGGAGGCTCGCGTGAACCCGCTTCCGGGCAGTGCGACGGTCACGGTCACCATCGACGGCATCCAGACGCGCGTCGCGCCGGACGCGACGATCCTCGCGGCGGCGCGGTCCGTCGGGCGAGAGGTTCCGACGCTCTGCTACTCGGACCGGCTCAAGCCCTACGGCGCGTGCCGCGTCTGCATGGTCGAGCACGATGGCAGGAAGCCCGTCGCGGCGTGTCACACCGTCGTGACGCCCGACGCGAGCTACCGCACGCGATCGCCGTTCCTGTCGCGGCTGCGGCGGAACATCGTCGAGCTGATTGTCAGCGATCACCCGCTGGAATGCCTCTCCTGCGCGGCGAACGGGCGGTGCGAGCTCCAATCGCTCGCGTCCGAAGTGGGGCTCCGCGTGCCGCGCTACGAGAACCCCCGAACCCACACGCCGCCGCGCGACGACTCCCATCCCTTCATCAAGCTGGAGATGGAGAAGTGCATCGGCTGCGCCCGGTGCGTCCGCGCGTGCGACGAGGTGCAGGGATCCTTCATCCTCGGCATGGCGGGACGCGGCTACGATGTCCGCGTCATCGCAGGCAACGACACGGGCATGGAGGAGGCGGACTGCGCGAGCTGCGGTCAGTGCGTCTTCGAGTGCCCCGTCGCGGCGCTGGAGGAGCCCGGCACGCGGGAACACGGCTTGCCCGACCGCTCGGTCAAGACGACGTGCGCCTACTGCGGCGTCGGATGTTCCCTCGTGGCGCACATCAAGGACGAGCGGATCATCCAGATCGAGCCGGACCTCGCCGGTTCCGCGAACCGAGGTCACGCCTGCGTCAAGGGCAGATTCGCCCACCAGTACGCGCGCTCACAGGATCGCCTCACGTCGCCGCTCATCCGTCAACCGGACGGGACGTTCCGCGAGGCGTCGTGGGACGAGGCGCTCGACCTGATCGCGTCGCGTCTCTCGCAGACCCGCGAGGAGCACGGGCCCGACGCCTTCGGGGTCATCAGTTCGTCGCGCTGCACGAACGAAGAGAACTATCTGATGCAGAAGTTCGCGCGGGTCGTCATGGGGACCAACTCCATCGACAACTGCTCGCGCGTGTGCCACTCGCCGTCGGCGTACGCGCTGGCGAACGCCTTGGGAACCGGCGCGGGAACCAGCAGCTTCCAGGACGTGGAGCGTTCCGACCTGCTGCTGATTGTCGGCGCGAACCCGACGGAGGCGCATCCGGTCTTCGGAGCGCGCATCCGACAGGCGGCGCTCAAGGGCTGCAAGCTGATCGTCCTCGATCCGAGGAACACGGAGCTCGCGCGGCTGGCGGATATCCACGTCGCGCTGCGTCCCGGTTCCAACGTCGCCGTCATCAACGCGATGATCCGCGTGCTGATCGACGAAGGCTACATCGACACGGGCTTCGTCGCGGGCCACACCGAGGGCTTCGAAGAGCTCCAGGCGGAACTTGTTGACTGCACGCCGGAATGGGCGTCCGAGCTGAGCGGCGTTCCCGCCGACACGATCCGGGCGGCGGCGCGACTCTACGGGAACGCGCGCGCGGCGCAGACGCTCTGGGGTTTGGGCGTCACCGAGGCGGGACACGGTTCCAACGCGGCGTTCGGGCTCATCAACATGGCGGTTCTCACGGCGAACGTCGGCAGACCCGGCACGGGAGCCAGCCCGATCCGAGGGCAGAACAACGTCCAGGGCGCGGCGGACGTCGGCGCGCTACCGGACGTGTTCACGGACTACCGCCCAGTGTCCGACCCCATCGCGCGCGCGGCGCACCTGAAGGTCTGGGGCGTCGAGCCGCCGTCGAACAAGGGCTTGCGCATCCCCGACATGCTCGACGCCGCCCAAGAGGGCACGCTCAAGGCGATGTACATCCTCGCCGAGGACATCGCGTTGTCGGACCCCAACACGGCGCACGTCGTCGGGGCGCTCGAATCGCTCGACTTCCTCGTCGTTCAGGAGATCTTCATGAACCCGACGGCGGAGCTCGCCGACGTGGTTCTGCCGGGGGCGAGCTTCCTGGAGAAGGACGGAACCTTCGTCAACAGCGATCGGCGCATCCAGCGCGTCCGCCGCGCCATGGATCCGCTCCCCGGCGCGATGCCCGACGGCGACATCGTCAACGCCATCGCCCGGAAGATGGGTCACGACCTCGCCGCCGACAACGGACCCGGCACGCCCATCGTTCCGAGCCGCATCATGGACGAGATCGCCTCCCTGAACGCCAAGTGGGGCGGCGTCAGCTACCGGCGGCTCGACGAAGCGGGGTTCCTCCAGTGGCCCTGTTACGACGAGAACCATCCGGGAACCGAGATGCTCCACACGGGCGGGCAGTTTCTGCGCGGCAAGGCTCGGCTCACCCCGACGCCCTGGCAAGAGCCCGGCGAGCTCCCGGACGACGAGTATCCGCTGATGCTGACGACCGGCAGGCAGCTCTTCCACTACAACGCGGGGACGATGACGCGCCGGACGGACATCGTGCAGCTCGACGTCGCCAAGGAGGAGACGCTGCGGATGCATCCGAGCGACGCGCGGCGGCTGTCGATCCACCACGGCGACATCGTGCGCGTCACGTCGCGGCGGGGCTCCGTCGATGTGCGTCTCGAAGTGACCCGCGCGACGAATCCGGGAACCGTGTTCATGACCTTCCACTTCCCGGAATCGCGGACGAACCTGCTGGTGAGCTGCGCCGCCGACGAGTTCACGGGCTGCCCGGAGTACAAGATCTGCGCCGTGCGCGTCGAACCGTCCGCCCAGGGAGCCCCGCGCGAGCGTCCCGCGCCCAATACCTCCTAGTGGTCTGTCATGGTGGTTATGACGATAACCTCGATGGGCCTTCGCGCAGGGCTTTCGGAATCGTCATTCCCGCGAAAGCGGGAATCCAGAGACTCTAGGCTCCCGCTTTCGCGGGAGCGACAAGCACTGATCGCCGGTGCTCGGGGCGTCGAGTAGCTCTGGGTACCACACTGACTGACCACTGGGCTCCGGCTCTCGCGGGAGCGACAGGTGAAGGGGCGGGAACGACGAGCGCTGGTGAGCAAAGGACATGTCCACTGAGTATTCCCGATCGCACACGCAACGACGTCCTCATTGAAGCAGGTCATCGATGCGCGATCACGACGTGCAGGAAGTATCCTGTTGATGTCCACCACATTGTCTCACGCCAACAGAAAGGAAGCAATGAGTTCGAGAACCTGATCGCTCTCTGCACGGAGTGCCACGCTCGGGCCCACCGTACGAAGGAGATCAGCTCGAAGGCGCTCCAGGCGTACAAGGCCAATCTCTCACTACTGAACCACCGATATGGTGAGATGGAGAGACGACTGCTCCAGTACTTCGCAGACGACCCGACGAACCAGGTTGCCAAACTGCCTGGAGGGCTTGACGTGTTGCTGATGTATCTCATCAAGGACAAGATGATCGCAGAGATATCCGTGGGCGGAACCGTGAAGATCCTTGGGTTATCGGCTGTCAAAGGCTATCAGCTGACACAGGAGGGGAAGCAACTTGTTGAGTCCATCCGCAAAGGTGACGCTATCCCTTAGCTGTGGTTGCTAGTTTCGCTGTCTGAAGCAACAGGACGGAACCGGTACTTGGCGCACAGTGGCGGCAAGTCCGCACCGTTTCCGAACTGCACTCGACTTGCCCAAGACGTCTGGACACAACTCCTAGTGCCACGAAGCGTCAACGATCGCGGAGGATTCCGCCATGCCGCATCTCGCCGTGTTTCCCAAGGGCTACATGGACGACCTGTGCGTCCACAAGACGATGACGCTCCTCGACTGGATCGAGCTCGCCTCCGAGCTAGACGTGGAGGGCTTGGAGTTCTACGACGGGTTCTTCGAGTCCTTCGAGCCGGAGTACCTCGACCGCGTCCGGAAGGCGCTCGACGCGAAGCGGCTCGCGATGCCGATGCTCTGCTTCTCGCCCGACTTCACCCAGCCCGACCCCGACGCCCGCCAGCGCGAGATCGAGCGCACCCAGCGCGGCATCGAGCTTTCGGCGCGGTTGGGCGGCGTGACCTGCCGCGTCCTGTCGGGACAGGCGCGGCCCGAAGTGGAACGCGCCGACGGCGTCCGCTGGACGGTCGAGTGCATCCGGGCGCTCCTGCCGCATGCGGAACGCCACGGCATCGTCTTGGCGATGGAGAACCACTACAAGGACGGCTACTGGCTCTACCGCGAGTTCGCCCAGCGCATGGACGTGTTCTTGGAGATCGTCGATCAGATCGACTCACCGTGGTTCCGCGTGAACTACGATCCGTCGAACGCGCTCGTGGCAGGCGACGATCCCATCGAGCTCCTGCATGCCGTCAAGACGCGCGTCGTCTCGATGCACGCCAGCGACCGCTACCTATCCACTGGAAACCTCGACGACCTCAAGCAGGCGGACGGCACGCTGGGATACGTCAGCACGCTCAAGCACGGAGTCATCGGCGAGGGGCTGAACGACTACGACGCGATCTTCTCGGCGCTGGCGGGCGTCGGCTTCGACGGGTGGGTCTCCATCGAGGACGGCGAGAACGGCATGGACGACCTGCGCGCGTCCGTTGCCTTCCTGCGCGAGAAGATGCGGAAGCACTTCCCGGCATCCAGCGCTTGACGCGCTGACCCATCGCAGCCAGCAGGGCGAATGCAGGGCGGGTTTCAACCCGCCCAACTGCTTCAGGCGTCGTATGGAGGATGAGCGTTCACCGCGCCCGAGAGTGCGGCGTCAGGAAGGACGGAACCGCATCGGGTCGCCCGCCGTCGGGCTGCCGGAGGGAGGTCGGCTAGCTCTCGGCGTTCTGCGCCTTCCGGTTCTTGGCGCGACGCTTCTGACGCTGCCGAATCTGACTTCTGCGTGCGTTCTTGCCGCTCTTCGTGCGTGCCATGTAGGCTGTATCCTTCCTGAATCGCGTTTTCCGTTCAGAACAGGGCGTCCGCCTTGCCAGTGGGCGAGGCGATCTGTTGGGGCTTCGCCTGGGTCGATGCCGACTGCCATGATCGGGTCTTGGCGTTCCTGCCCGCCGTCGTTGCGCCCGCCTTCTTCGTGGACGCTGCCTGAGCTCGTTTCTCGATCTTCGTCTCTGCCTTCGCCGGTTCTGCCGGCTTGGTCGTCGGCTGGCGATGATTCCTCTGCACCAAACGTATCACCGGCATGGGGGCGAGTCAATCGACGCAGCGCTCATCCAGGGCTGTTTCATGAAGCCCCTCGGACCCCGCACGGCGGGGTCCAGACGAACGTCCACTGCTCCGACGGGACACCAGCCGTCCATGGAGCCACCGTTTCCGCCCCGTCGCTCCCGCGAAAGCGGGAGCCCAGAGTCCTGGATTCCCGCTTCCTGGCCCCGCGAAGGCGGAGCTCGCGGGAATGACCCGTTGGGTGGACCCGATTCGGGATCAGGCGGTCCGTTCTTGAAACAGCCCTGGCGCTCATCGGGCTATGGGACGTGTTGGGGATGTGTCAAGCACGCGCGCCAGGGAGATGGCTGTGGTCTTGGGAGCGGACGTCACTTTGGCAGACGTTCACGCTGCCGTAGGCGCAGGTTCCATCTGGCGAGGCAACCATCGCGTGCCAACGCCTGCTGTCCACGGTCCGATCGATTGCGCGGCGGCAATGGGCAGAAATCAGCCATAGGGAATGAGGTAAGGGTGGTTCTGGGAACCGCCCTACCTGGCTGACCGTTGGCGTGGGTTACTTGTGAATGACCATCCGGCGCGTCTCGCGGAAGCTGCCCGCGCGGAGCTCGTAGACGTACACCCCGCTCGCGACCCTCTCCCCGAGCTCGTTCCGACCGTCTCAGTACGCCGCCTCGTCACGCGACGTGTAGTAGCCCGGCTCGCGGTAGCCCAGGTCGAGCTTGCGCACCAGGGAACCCGCCACGTCGTAGACGCTCACCGTGACGGCGGAGCCTTCCTTCAGCTCGAAGGGAATCCACGTCTCCGGGTTGAAGGGGTTGGGGTCGTTCGCCATGAGGCGCGTGAAGATGGGCGCAGGACGGACGGCAACCGCCGGAGGCACGCTCGCGGCGACCTCCTTCGTCGCCACGTTCCCGCTGGCGTCCAGCGCGCCGACGACCAGCGCGGGAAGGGCTGGGCTGACGATGTGCTTGATCCTCGTCGGACCCATCAGGTTGGTCGTCGGCTCGAGAGCCTTCGGGTCGTAGGTGACATTGACCATCTCGCCGTCAGCGACGACGTACCCGGCGATCGTCGCCGAGACGGTCGGCGACTCATTGCACGTGTCGGTGACCAAGTAGCGGACGAGGAAGAATCCGTTCGGGTTGCTGCCGTCGGACTTCTTCCCTCCGGCGGGCACGGCTCCCTTCTTGGCGGGCTCACCGGCTGGGTTGATCGTCGGCGTCAGCGATGCCGTGATGGACGGCGCGATGGTGTCCTTGACGATTACCGTGCGCGTCTCAGTCGACGAGTTGCCGCTAGCGTCCGTTGCTGTGTAGATGATGGTGTACTCACCCGGCGTGCCCGCATCGACTGCGCCACCGATGGCGAGCGTCGGGCTCCGGTCGTCGCTTCGGGTTGTGTAGCGGATGAGCCAGGCTCAATCAACGGGCGAGGTGCAGGCAGGCGCACTGCTTCGGGCTCAGCGGGACGGGATAGGCGCGATCAGGAGGCGCGGTCGCGCATCTCGCGGAGGAAGTCGTCGACCATCGCGTCGAGGTCGAACCGGGGCTGCCAGTCCCATTCGCGTTCCGCCGCGCTGTCGTCGATGGGCAGGAGGGCTTTGTCGAGCAGCGCCTGCGTCTCGAGGTTCGGCTCGAAGGAGATGCGCGCCGTTGGTATGCGCGCGCGAACGGCATCGGCGATCTCGCCCGCGCTGGGCGTCGGCGGCACGCCGTCCATCAGGTAGTGAACCGTCTCGATCCGGTCTGCCGGCGCGTCCGCCAGCTCGATGGTTCCCCTCGCGGCGTCCTTGTAGTAGAGCAGCGGGCAGCGCGTCTCCGGCTTCACCCACACGACGAACGGGTTCCCCTTCGCGCTCTCCTCGATCATCCACGACGTGTACTGGACAACGCCCGGATTGCTGACACCGGGTCCCACGACGGACGGATAGCGGAACCCCCGCACGTCGAGACCGTACTTCCGCCGGTAGAAGCTCGCCAGATTCTCGCCGAAGAGCTTCGTCGCGCCGTAGATGAGCGTCGGCTTCTGGATCGAGTCGTCGCGCATGACGCCGTCGTGGACGCCCGACCCGAAGACCGCCATGCTGCTCGCGAAGAGGACCTTCGGCACGTCGAACAACCGCGCCGCCTCGAAGACGTAGAACGTCCCCAACACGTTCGCCTGGATGGAGCCGGACGGGTCCGCCTCCGACGGAACCGACAGCATCGCTCCCAGATGGTAGATGACTTCCGGAGCCGCCTCCTTGACCGCGTGCAGGACGTGGTCGAAGTCACCGACGTCGCCGCGCCGGATCGTCAGCCCATCGGCGATGTCTGCCACGCGATCCGTCGCGCCGCTCCGGCTGAACAGCGTCACCTCGTCGCCCCGCGCGACGAGCATCCGAGCGATCTCCGCCCCGACGAAGCCCGTTCCGCCCGTGATGAGAACCCGCACGTCATCCCTCCCGATCCGCTAGGCCGCCCTCAGTCGAACTCCACGTCCCCGAATCGTACGCACCGGAGCTCGCCGCCGATCACCTCCGCGATCACGACCTCCGTGTTCCTCAGACGCCGCCGGAAGGCGAACTCCGGCGCCACGTTCGCCAGGACGAGCGGCAGCCCCGCCGCGAAGACCCCGCCGTGGCTCACCAAGAGCGCGTCGCCGTCCTCGCTCAACACGTGTTCGATGAACGGTAGAAACCGACGCTCGATGTCGCGTTGGCTCTCACCGCCGCCCACGCGCGCGCCCAGGTCCCCGTCGATCAGCCAACGGCGCATCGTCTCCTCGAACTGGGCACTGCTCTCCGGCGTGTACTCTTGCATCTCATAGTCGCCGACGTCGAACTCGCGGAGTCCCTCGTCGGGCGTCACGGCGGCGATGCGCAGCCGCGCCGCGACGATCTCCGCCGTCTGGACGGCGCGGATCAGCGGACTCGTGAAGATGCGGGCGATCCCCGCGCCGACGAGCGATTCGGCGAGGGCGTCCGCCTGCCGGACGCCGGTCTCGGTCAACGGAAAGCCCTCCGCGCGGTTCACGTAGATTCGCCGTGTGTTCGCTTCGCTCTCGCCGTGGCGCGTGAAGTAGAGGCGCATAGGCGCTCCGTGGCGTCAGGAGGGCAGGCAGATTCGGCTACAATCCGGCGAAGGGAGTCTACACGACAGGCTGTGGGCGTAGCACCCTGAGCTTTCCTTGACAAGCGTTTTGTTTTGCGTAGTCTCTATGGTGCTGGTCACCTTCGATGCCGGCTGGAACACGCTGGGTCAGGCGATGGCGCTTTGGAACTACCCGGCTGCCACGGACTTGACGATCGTGAAGGTTTCCGATCCCTCGAATCTGTTGAGAGTCGTCGGAAACAAGCTGCGAGTCACCAACCACGACCAGACGAACTCTGTCGCGCGCATGACGTTCCTGCACGTGATCATCGGTGGCGGCTCGAATGCGTTGCCGTCGGTCGATCCGTGACATGACGGCGCAGTGAACGAGGTCTCCGATGAAAGCCTATGCTCGATGGAGCTTGTGCCGTTGGCTCGTCTTGACGTTCCTGGTGGCAACGGCGGCTTCGGGGCAAGAGGCGACGTGGATTCCTTCGAAGATCATCGGGTGCGA
>VGLH01000013.1 GCA_016866785.1 Candidatus Poribacteria bacterium | reverse complement strand
CATCGGGCAACTGAAGCGCCTGGGCGCCTCCTGCGACTGGGAACGCGAGCGGTTCACGCTCGACGACGGCTCCGTTCGCGCCGTTCGTCGGGCGTTCAAGACGCTCTACGACGCCGGTCTGATCTATCGCGGCGAGGAGATGGTCAACTGGGTTCCCAGCCTGCAGACCAGCGTCAGCGACCTGGAAGTGGAGCACGAGGAACGCCCAGGGAAGCTGTACCACGTCCGGTACCCGTTGCGTGACAGCGAGAAGGCTCTGATCGTAGCGACGACGCGCCCGGAGACGATGCTGGGCGACACGGCAATCGCCGTCCACCCCGACGATCCGCGCTACCAGGACGTCATCGGCAAGGTCGCCATCCTGCCGTTGGTGGGCAGGGAGCTCCCGGTCATCGCGGACGAGTACGTGGACCGCGAGTTCGGCACGGGAGCCCTCAAGGTGACGCCGGGCTCCGACCCCAACGACTACGAGATCGGCAAGCGTCACGGGCTGCC
The DNA here is from genome assembly GCA_016866785.1 of Candidatus Poribacteria bacterium. NCBI lineage: Bacteria > Candidatus Poribacteria > Candidatus Poribacteria bacterium. Next base: position 45,923 of record VGLH01000013.1, on the reverse strand, counting down.
TCGGCTGAACATCCTCAACCCCGACGGAACGATGAGCGTCGAATGTGGTGCCTACGCCGGGCTCGACCGCTTCGAATGCCGTCAGCGGATGGTTCACGACCTGCAGGAGCAGGGGTACCTGCTGCGGATCGAAGACCACGTCCATGCGATCGGCGTGCACGAGCGGACGAAAGAGATTGTCGAGCCGGTCGTCGCCCGTGGCTGGTTCATGCGAATGAAGCCGCTGGCGAAGCGCTCGATGCAGGCGGTGCGCGACGGCGAAGTCCAGTTCGTTCCCGAGAACCAGACGGCGACCTTCCTCAACTGGATGGCGAGCGTCCGAGACTGGCCCCTGTCGCGGCAGCGCTGGTGGGGTCATCCGATCCCGGCGTGGCACGCTCCGGGCGGCGAGGTGTTCGTCGCCGAGAACGCAGAGGACGCACGCGCACAGGCTCTGGAGAAGCTCGGAGACACCACGCTGGAACCCGATCCAGACGTGCTGGACACGTGGTTCAGCAGCGGCCTGTGGCCCCTCTCGACGCTCGGATGGCCCGAGGAGACGGACACGTTCCGCACGTTCTTCCCGACGGACGTGCTGGTTACGGGCTGGGACATCCTCTTCTTCTGGGTGTCGCGGATGGTGAACCTGTCGCTGAAGCTCGATGGTCGTTCGCCGTTCCGTCACGTCTATCTGCATCCGCTCCTTGCCGGCGACGACGGCAAGAAGATGAGCAAGTCGAAGGGCAATGTCATCGATCCCATCGTGCTGATGGATCGGTACGGCACGGACGCCTTCCGATTCGCCATCGCCGCCGCGATGATCGAAGCGCCGTGGATGCAGCTTCCCGAGGGGAGGATCGCGGGGTACCGGAACTTCGCGAACAAGATATGGAACGCGGCTCGCTTCGTCCTGATGCACCTTCGCGACTTCGATCCGTCGGGCGACGATCCCATGGAGTTGGAGCTCCCGGATCGCTGGGTTCTGAGCCGATCCGCTCGATTGACTGCGACGGTGAACGACTCGCTGGCGAAGTTCCGCTTCGGCGATGCGGCAAACGCGCTGTACGACTTCATCTGGAAGGAGTACTGCGACTGGTACATCGAGTTCGCCAAGATCCGGCTCTACGCGTCGAGCGATCCGGTCGCCCAGAGGACGGCGAAGCAGACGCTCTGGAAGGTGATGGATGGCTGGTTGCGTTTGCTCCATCCGTTCATGCCGTTCATTTCGGAGGAGCTGTGGCAGCACCTCCCGCATGACGGCGACACGCTCTGCCTGGCGGCGTTCCCGACTTCGGACATCGACGCCATCGACGAGGACGCCGAGCGCGAGATGGCGCTCATCATGGATGTGACGCACTCGATCCGGAACGTCCGTGGACAGATGAACGTCTCGCCGGCGATGGAGATTCGGGCGATGGCGCACTCGCCGAACGCGTGGGAGCGCGATGTCCTGACCCGGAACCGCGACCTGGTTCGCACGCTCGTCAAGGCGTCCGAGTTCGACGTCGCGGCGTCGCACGAGAAGCCGCACGCCGCAGCAGTTGCCGTCGCTGGCAACGTCGAGACGTTCGTGCCGCTGGCAGGCGTGATCGACGTCGAGCAGGAGATGGCACGGCTCGCGAAGGAGCTCGGCAAGACGGAGAAGGATTTGGAGCGCGTCGCGAAGAACCTATCCAACGAGAACTTCGCCCGGCGTGCGCCAGCGAACATCGTCGAAGCGGAGCGCGCTCGGCAGTCGGAACTCGAGGCTGTCGCCGATACGCTCCGGCGGAACCTCGCGCTGCTGCGAAGCTAGCCATCGCTCGAATGGCTCCTCTTCCTCGCAGTGCGCCGAACCGGTGGAAGGAGGAGCCATGAGCCGATTTCACCTGTCGATCATCGCCGCTGTCGCCTGCGTTCTGGGCTTCGCCTTCCTGCTGAACCGCTATGCTCCCAAGCCGGTTCCCAGCATGACAGGCAACGCTCCGGCATCGGGAGATGGGGTTGCTGCGAGCCCGGCTCCTGAAGTCGCGCGGCCCGGCGAGCCCCTCATCGTCCCATCCGAGCCGGTGGCTGTCGCTTCGGTCCGCGAGGCGGAGCCTCCACGACAAGCCCTCGTCCTGACCGACATCTACACGACCGAAGCCGCCGCTGAACAGGCGTACATCGAGCGCGTGAAGGCGGAAGCCCTCGCCCAACAGGTGTTCGGCTCGACGTCCGAGGGCGGCGCGTCCGATGGCGACGCCCGAATCCCGGAGACGTTCGCCGGTCTGTTCGACTCGTTCATCGATCCGAGCATGCTGCAAGACGAGGACGACGCTCGTCCCGACCGGCTCTGGACCGCCGAGACCGATCTGCCGTTGACGGCTCAGAGCGTCGAGCAGGCGGCGGCTGCCCAGCGCGACGTGGATCGAGTCGTGAACGGGTTCCTGCGGCTGGCGTTCGCCGGACACGATGCGGATCAGTACCTTGCCGCGCTCGATGTGGACTACCAATACACGCACAACGGAGGAACCCCCAACGACGCCTCCGATGACCGATACCATCGCGGCATCGAATACGAGGCGATCGGGATCAACCGGCTCATGGCGCGGTATACGGATGCGGCGGTTCGTCTGTCGCGACCGCAGGACTTCGAGCTCATCCGACCCGGCGTCGCCCAGGTGACGTACGACTACGACATGCGCCTGGCGAACGCCGTCGAGTCGCGGCGCGTGGCTGGCACGGCGACCTTCCTGCTGATGCGCGGCGGCACGACCGGGACGAGTCCCGACTGGCGGATCGTGGAATGGTACGACTCGCCGCTCGTCGTGCGCGCGCGCTAACATGGTGGGGTAGCGACGACGGCTCGGTGCCGCCGCGTCACTTGACGGAGCCTGTCCCATGAACGTCCTGCGCGTCGGTATCCCCAAGGGCAGTCTGCAGGAAGCCACGACGCGCCTGTTCGCCAAGGCGGGGTACCAAATCTTCGTTTCGTCCCGGTCGTACTCGATCTCGTTCGACGACGCCGAACTGACCGGCATGCTGCTGCGACCCCAGGAGATGGCGCTCTACGTCGAGAAGGACATCCTCGACATCGGGTTCGCCGGGAAGGATTGGGTCAGCGAGTGCGGCGCAGACGTCGAGATCGTGACCGAGCTCGTCTACAGCCGCGCGACGAACCGACCCGCCCGATGGGTGCTCGCCGTGCCCGAGGAATCGCCGATCCAGTCCGTCCACGACCTGAACGGCAAGGTGGTCTACACGGAGTTGGTTCGGACGGTCTCCGAGTGGTTCGCCAAACACTCCGTCACGGCGGATATCCGATTCTCGCACGGCGTCACCGAGGCGAAGATCCCGCACCTGTGCGACGCCATCGTCGATCTGACGGAGACCGGGAGCTCCATCGAGGCGAACAACCTGCGCATCGTAGACACGATGATGGAGACGGCGACCGTGCTCGTGGCGAACCGCGCGAGCTGGGCGGACCCGTGGAAGCGCGCCAAGGGGGAAGACATCGTGATGCTGCTGCAGGGCGCGCTCTCGGCAGAGAGCAAGGTGGCGCTCAAGCTCAACGCCCCGAAGGCGCGTCTCTCAGAGGTTCTCAGCGTGCTGCCGGCGATGAAGACCCCGACGATCTCGACCCTTGCGGACGAAGACTGGGTCGCCGTCGAGACGGTCGTCGATCAGTCGCAGATACGGTCGTTGATCCCGGTCCTGCACCGCGCCGGGGCGCAAGACCTGATCGAGTTCCCGCTCAACAAGGTCATCCCGTAGCGATCCGTCCGATCTCCCACACGGTCGACGCGACGGCGAAGCCGACGTAGATCAGGCTGGCGATCACCATGAACGCCGTGTGCACGGGACCCGGACGCGCCGACTTCGGAAGACGCTTCAGGTTCATGTAGAGCAGCAGCGGCACGTAGACCGCCATCGCGAACCCGCCGATGTACGCCGAGTTGAACACGAACCCCAACTCGGTGATGTTCCGCTGTTCCATGAACCACGTCAGACCCGTACCGACGACCATCCATGCGGCGGCGAAGAGGATGTACCACCAAGCCACGCCGCGCTTCCGAGCCTTTGGCACGTTGAAGTAGACGATGTCCGACAGCGACCTCGCGCATCCGTCGATCAGCGCCAACTGTGTCGAGAAGAGTGTCGCGACGCCCACCAGCAGGAAGATGGTCCGCCCTGTCTCGCCCCACACCTCCGCGAGAACCGCCGCCTCGTCCCAGATGAGCGTCCCTGCCTGCGGTACGATGCCCTGCGGACGGAGCACGCACAGCGCGCCAAAGACGAACAGCAGGATCGTCACCGTGTTCAGGAACCAGAAGAAGAGCAGCTGATCGCGGCGCGCGTAGGAGAACCAGGAGCGGAACCGCGCGGCGTTCTCAGGGTTCGCGTCGTCGTAGGTGTACCCTGGCGTGGGGGCTTTCTCGGTGCGGTCGCGCAGAGGGTTCGCCATGCCCTGGATTCGCAAGCCCATGCCGACGTGCTTGTCTCGGAGGTAGAAGGTGTAGAACAGGTTCGCGGTTCCTCCGGCGCCGGCGAAGACCGTCGCGATGAAGAGCGACTTGATGTCCATGCCGGGCTCGATTCGTCCGACACTGACGATGCCACGTCCCAGCTCGCCCCAGTGCTCGGCGGTTCCGACCCCGACCGCGACGGCGACCAATCCGCCGATGACGATCACGATCAGCACGGCGATCGTTCGTTCGACGCTCGTGTAGACGAGCTTAGGTCCGAGCAGGAGCAGCGCGACCAAGCCGAATGTGACGGCTGTCCAGAACGTGCCGGAACCGAAGCCGTCGGGTCCCACCAGCAGCGCCTTCAACGCCAAACCCGAGGCTTTGCCCCAGCCGGGAGCGATCCAACTGAACACGGTGAACAGGGCGAAGATGAGCGCAAAGCCTCGCCAGGTTCGCGCGAACCCGGAGAAGACGCTCTCGCCCGTCACGATGGTCCAACGGGCGACCTCAAAGTTGATCCAGAGCTGCATGAAGACGCCCAGGACCGCCGCCCACACCATCGATCCGCCGTACTGAGCGGCGATGCGGGGCCATACGATGATCTCGCCAGCGCCGATGGACAGCCCGACGAGAATGGCTCCGGGGCCCGCGAGCTGCCAGAACGACCTCGTCCGAGCCGGCATCTCCGCCGTCTGCAGCGGCTCGAACTCGCGCGACGAAGTCGCGCTCTCCCCATTCGCCATGCGCATTCCTCCCCATCCGTGACGCGGAACGTGTGGGCGCTACGACGCCAACAACCGTATTTCCTGCGGGGCTTCCCAGTGGAAGCGCCAGTCGGCGCCACCATCGCGTCCGACATAGAGCGTCGTCCCGACCGCCGCCCATGCCGCTCCGTCGCGCGTGAAGGCGATCTGAAAGGTATCGATGTTTCGCTCGCACGACGCCGGGAATTCGCCGACGACGGCATTCCACGTGTTGCCAGCATCTTCGGAGCGGAACAGGCGCGCGTCGCCGCCGCGTGGTCCTCGGCTCACCGATGCGAGCACGACATCGGGATCCGTCGGGTGGACGGCGAGACCGCGTCCGTACCGCGCGCTCAACCCTCGGCTTGCTTGACGCCAACTCGCGCCTCGGTCGTCGCTGACGAATACGGCATCCGCTGTGTTCGCATAGACGCGCGACGGAGCCGCTGGCGTAACAGCGACCTGATGCACGTCCGGGTGGAGCTCCGGCGTGACCGGTTCCCAAGACGCACCGCCGTCGGGGGATCGCATGATGCTGCCGACGTGGATATCGGCATAGACCCAACCGTCGCTGCTCGATGCCAGGCAGCGCACGGCAGGAGGTCCTCCCCAGGGCGTGTACCAGTCCTTGCGGCAGGCGAGCGCGTCAAACTCCGCGACGCGCTCGCCTGGTGAGCCGTCGGAGATCGAATACAGATGGGCGCTGTCATCGGTTCCGACCAGAGCACGGAACGGATCGGAGCTGCGCACCAGCAGGGAGCCTACAGGCTCGGCGATGCCGGTCGCGATGCGGGTATGGTCGGTCGAGCCGACGATGACGATCTCGCCGTTCGCCAGGGCAAGGGCGCCAAGCTCCCCGGACACGTCCGCAGCGGCGATCTCGTGGTCGGTCTCGCAGATGGACTGCGGGAGCCCTTCTTCACTATGGATGACATATGCCTGTCGCGCCAGAGCGATCAAGAGCGGCATGGGTTCCTCCTTACCCTCGACGTCGCGTGTCAGTCGTGGTGGTGCTCCTCCCAGGGCAGCTTGCCTCGCAGCCACGCGGGTTTGAGGGTCCACGTCTGCAGTCGCGCCGCCTCTTCGATTCGAGTCGTGTCCAACGACTCGGAGTGCATGCGCCAACCTCGGATGCCGCTGCGCGCCCGCTCGGCGATCTCGTCGCCGACGGACGGGTAGGACGGAACCGACGAGACGTCGAAGTGCTCCGCGTCTGGACGCAGCAGGGCTCGCGCAAAGGCGACGAGGACCTGTCCCGCCGAGAGCGTCAGGTCGGCGACAGTCGCCGTCGCCGGAATACAGCCGGTGTCTGCCAGGCTCGCGGTGACATCCGACGCGAGCGCCGTGAGTGCGGTGCGAGGTACACGTCGGGGCTCGCTCTCAGGCGGCATCGCATCGGGCCCGAAGGCGGTCGGTCGCACGAACCACGCGCCGTCCGTTCTGCCGAGGAGGACGGCGTACGCCATCATGACGAGCAGCTCCGCCGTCGAGAACGACTCGGTAAAGACGGGTCGTTCCTCGTCAGAGATGCGTCGGGCGACTTCCAACAGCGCACTGCCCGAGCATCCCGGGCTCTGCGAACTGAACCGGCGCGCCGCTTCGGACAGCGGAACCAAGCGAAGACGCGGGTCGGCAATGAGCCTCTTGCAGAAGTTCTCAAAGTTGCGCTGCGCCGTGTCGATCTCGTCCGGCGTGCGCAGCGGCTGGCGCTTCCACTGATCGCGCGGCGGATTCGCGCTGCCCTGGAAGTTGACGCCGTCCCAGAACTCATGCGAGATCACCCGCGTCGGGTGTCCGCCGAACAAGCCCTGCCAGTCGCGCGTCGAGTTGAGCGCGGATTCCAGCGCCGTCTCGAACCGAGCGATGGCGTTTGCATAGTCGCCGTCGTTGGCGAACGAGGCGTCCAGACCGCCGATGAGCTGTCCGAAATTCAGGCAGTTGCCGTACCACACCACGCTGTGTTCGCCGAAGCACGCCGGAGAGTACGCCTGCACGCCGCCGAACTGATGCATCAGCCCGCAGAGCGACGGCGTCCATGAGCCGCCGGTCGTCGCCCAGCCGATGAGACGCGTCCCGAGGATCGCCTCGGCGAGTTCCCAGCCGTCGCGCTCGCGCTCCATGAGTCGCTGCACTCCGCCCAGAAACGATGCGTCCTCGCACACCGCGCAGACGGTTGGGGGAACCGAATGCCACGTCGAGTGGAACCCGAGCTCGTGGGCCTTCAGGTGGCTGATGACGTCTTCTCTGCCGCGTTCTCGGAGCAGGCGCACTTTCTCGCCGACGAGGAAGAACGTGCCGGTGAGACCTACCGACTCCATGATCGACGCGATCCACTTCGCGGCGTCATCGCTCTCCGGCGTGACGAGGTCTTCGACATCGAAACAAACGGATGCCAGCATGCGCGTCCTCGAAGGCTTCGTCGGGAGCGGAACGACGGGTAGGTTACGTGCAACCGGGAGGAGAGGGCAAGCTCAGCGCGAGGAGTAGTGCGTCCGATCGACGTTGCCGCCGTACTTCATCGCGTAGACGAGCAGATTCGTCATGAACCGATACACGTCGGGCGAACGTCGCAGGCGGAGCATGGTGCGGCTCTCGATCTCGGCGGTCTCCATGGCGCACATGTAGTCCTTGCGGTTGTAGAGGACCGCCAGCCTGCCGTCGATGGTAATGCCCTTGTGCGAACGGAACCGCGATACTTGGGGGTTGTTCTCGGAGTTCCAGAACACGTCGCCGCCGGTGGGCGGACCCGATAGTTCGTAATACACCGTGTAGATTTCGTGGTTGTGCGGGATGTCCTGTAGGTCGTACTCGGGCAAGATGTGGCGCAGCTCTTGCCGGACCTGCTCGGCGAAGATGCCGTTGAAACCGCAATCGTCGAAGAAGAGGGTACCCTTGCGGTCGAGCAGGTAGCGACGCAGGTTCACGCGCTCGGCATCTGTCAGCCCGTCGGTTAGGGGCCCGCCGCGAACCATGTTCCGCGACACGGTGATGTCCTTGTCGTGTCCCGTCATGACGAGCAGGGGCGCGTCGAGGATTCGGTCGTCCGTGAGTGGAAGCGCGCCTCCCTCGAATTTCATGTCGGCGCGGAGGCGCGTGTTCGCCTGGATGTTCTCGATCATGCTCGCCATCGCCGTCGGGTCTTGCCACCAGTCCGACAGCGTGTGCTTGACGCGGATGATCCGAATGTGACCCGTGATGTCGCGCCCCTTGCCCTGGAGCACGGCTCCGAGCTGGGCATCCGCTAAGAGCGCCGTCGTATCGACGAACTTCGGCTGGGAGATGCCCAAGCCCTGCGTGCCGGTCGATTCGACGATGGACAAGCCCTGCCTTCCCAGCACACCGGCGGCGGCACGCGTTCTGCCCGTCTCGACGCCTCGCCCAGACGTGTCGCCGAAGGGCGTGCTCGAACGCTCTGGCAGCGTGGCGGATGCTCGGCTAGTGTTCAAAGAGGCTGCGGTTGTGATCTGCGGCAACGCGGTACGAACGGGGTGAGGGTTCACCTCGACGCTCTGTGTCAGGACGTTGCTTGAGCGCCTCACGACTTCCGGTATCATGTTGGGCGAGAAGGTCGCCATTGGCGTTGTGCGCGTCGCGACGGTGAGAGGCATCGTCTTCGTGACAGGCATCGGCTCCTTGCGAGGGAACAGCCGGCGCACCTGCTCCTGTGGGAGCTCCACCCACTCGATGGCGAGTTGGGACTCATCGGCGTACGGGAGCCGTGTCGCAACCAGGTATACCGACACCCCGACCAAACCGACCAGGTGCAGAGCGAACGAGATCGTCATCGCGCCGCGCGACCCGCGACTCAGCCCCGTCTGCACACGCCGCAAATGCATCGTCCGCCTCCCGGTCGTCCGTTCCGCCGAGCTCTGCACGACGCACTAAGGATAGCCTATGTCCGCAGAAATCATCGACGGCAAGAAGATCGCCCGCACCATTGAGCGAGAGGTCGCCAAGGAAGTCGAGTCGTTCCGAGCCGACACGGGCGTTACGCCGCACCTGACGGTAGTTCTGGTGGGAGACGACCCCGCGTCTCACGTCTACGTCAACCGCAAGGGTCAGGCGTGCGAGCGGGTCGGGATCACCGAGAAGACCATCGTGCTGCCGGCTTCGACCACGGAGGACGAGTTACTCGCGCTCATCGACCAACTGAACGCCGCCGCCGCCGTCAACGGTATCTTGGTACAGATGCCGCTCCCGCGCCAGATATCGTCGACTCGCGTCATCGAGGCGCTGGACTATCGCAAGGACGTCGACGGGTTCCACCCGACGAACGTCGGGCAAGCCGTCGTCGGGGCTCCGTTGTTCGAGCCCTGCACGCCGAGCGGCATCGTCGAGATGATGCTTCGAGCCCGATGCGAACCTGCCGGGAAGCACGCTGTGATCCTCGGCAGATCGAACGTCGTGGGCAAGCCGTTGATGAACATGCTCGTCCAGAAAACGCCTCGCGGGAACGCGACGGTTACCGTCTGCCACACCGCGACACCTGACTTCTCAGTCTACACGCGGGATGCCGACATCGTCATCGCCGCCGCCGGGAGCCCGGAGGTCGTGACCGGCGAGATGTTGAAGCCGGGGTGCGCCGTCATCGACGTCGGCGTGAACCGGGTGGCAGACGAGTCGGCTCCGAAGGGCTACCGAATCGTCGGCGACGTGCACTTCGAGTCGGCGAGCCAAGTTGCGTCGGCGATCTCACCGGTTCCCGGCGGGGTCGGTCCGATGACCATCGCCATGCTGGTGCGGAACACGATCCGCGCCGCGAACCTGCAGCACAGTCGCTCGGGCGTCTAGCCACGAGCCGCCATGCGACCCACGTTTCACGCAGCGCCGTCCGGTCCCGCATCACCGGACGGCGCTTCGCGTGCCCCGCCCTCTCCCAACGCTCGCGATTCGCCGCAACGGGACTTGACGGCGGCACGTCCTAGTACCCAGACCCACTCGACACGACGGCTGGTATGGCGCAACGGGCAAGGCAGGAGGCATCTGCCATGGTGTGCCGTATCGCTATCTTGTACGTGTTCCTCACCCCGTCCGCGCTACTCGCAGCAATCCAGGAAGGACAGACGATGGACCGTAGGACGATCCCTGGCGTCGAGCGGCTGGAGTGGGGCAAGGGAACCGAGAACACCTTCATTGGCGCGTTGACGGTCGCGTTACGCGCACTTGGCTCGGATGTCACGTACGATGACGTGATGGGTCTCTCCGGCGCGGCGTTCCGACTGCACATCCGTCAACCGCAGTGGTGTCCGAGCGCTCCCGACGCGAACGTGGGATTCAACCACGAAAGCCCAGCTCGCGTGGCGTTTGGATATGGCGGGGAGTTCTGCTCGGCCGACCTCAAGAACCCCGACGAGGTCGCGAAAGCCCGGCGGTTCATCGTCGAGTCCATCGACGCGGGACGCCCCGTGCTGGGCATCCAGCTGGTCGAGCACGCGGACTGGGGCGTCATCACCGGCTACGAGAAGGGCGGCGAAGTCCTCCTCTGCCGCGACTACTACCTCAAGACTGACCACTACGAGCCCGCCACGAAGTTCCCCTGGATCGTCGAGAGCGTCTGGGCTCCCGATGAACCGTGGACTGCCCGCAGCATCGACGCGTCGGGAGCCCATCGCCCCAATGCCGAAGCGATCATCCGGTCGCTCGAGATCGCCGTCGAGATCGCCAACACACCGAAATACGGGTCCTACGCGAGCGGATTCGCCGCGTACGATGCCTGGATCCGAGACCTGCGGAACGCGGCGATGTTCGCCAAGGCCGAGGACTCAGGGTTCCTGACGCATGTCAACGCCTGGTGCTACATGAGCCTGATCGACGCGCGTTCGAGCGCAGTGCGCTACCTGCGATCCATCGCCGGGGAGCTCGATGGAGCCGCCCGCGACGCGCTCAGAGGAGCCGCTGCCGACTACGAGCGGATCGTCGAGGCGCTGAAGGCGGGACGCGGGAACGCGCCGTTCCCTTGGCAACTCGCCGACGGGAAGAGCTGGACGCAGGAGATGCGCGACGGCGAAGCCGCGACGCTCGCACAAGCGCTCGAGCTGGAACAGAAAGCGGTCGCACGGATCGAGACGGCGCTTGACCTGCTTCGCTCCGCCCACGGCGTTCAGGAGTAATCCCATGAGCCGTACCCGACGCGGTCACGGCGGCTGCGTGTCGCTGATCGCTCTTGTGGCGCTGGCTGCCATCACTGGACACGCGGAGGCGTCAACGCAGGAGGCATTCGCCATGGACTACGGATCACTGCAACTCACGGGCACCGGCACGGACACGTTCGCCGAGTGTGTACAAGCAGCGGCGCAACTCCTGGGCGTCGAGGCGGACTACGGCGAGATCAGCGCGTTGAGCGGCGCGTGCTTCGCGCCTCGGATCAATCTGCGCGAGGATTGCACGGCGTGGTGGCATCGCGACCCACGGGACGAGGGGATCGCCGACGTCGCCGCGCGGTTCGGGCTGCGATACCGTTGGCTCGACGCGCCGGACTGTAGTTGGGACGACAGCGACGAAATCAAGGCTCGCACCATGCAGGCGCGGGCACGCGCCATCCGGGATGCCATGAACCAGGGAGAGGTCGTCCTGACGTCTCCGTGGCAGAAGACGGCTGACGGCGGATTCGTCCCGTGGTTGTGGTACGGGATCGTCGTCGAAGCGCGAGAGGACGGCACGGTACTCGGGCTGAGCCACAACGGACGGCGTGACAACGTGCCCTACCCGTGGGGCAAGCTGTTCGCGCTGTCCAAGGGCGACGTGACGCTCGCTCCGCACGACGCGGATCGTCAGGCGCTTCGTGCCGCAACCGCCGCCATCGACGGTTCGCGGGAGCCGTTCCTGCCGACGAAGGACGTCGTCTACGGGGTCCGCGCCGTGAGCGCGTGGATCGACGCGATGGAGCATACGCCGTTCTGTGAACCGTGCTTCAAGAGCGCCCCGGATCGGGTCTGGTCGTGCGCCGACGACAACGCCCGCGACCTGGTAGACCGCTCCAAGACGGCAGCGGCGTACCTGCGTTCCCGTGCCGATGCCTTCGCCGAGGCGTCGCGCCCAAGGCTGGAGCGCGCGGCGGAACGCTACGAACGAATCGTCGAGCTTCTGATCCCTGTACTGGCGCGCGACGATGAAACGGGCTACGAGCGGCTCATCGGCGACGCGGCGACGCAGCACGACCATGCGGCGACGCTGCGGCAGGTGATGGCGGAGCTCGGCGGCGTCGCCAGCGACCTCAATTGGGCGCTCAGCCAGGACAACATGCGCCAGGAGGGCGATGCGATCCGCATCGACGGCGTTCTCCATCCCCGGTTCCCCTCGAAGATGTGCACGTTCGCGGGCGCGCTTGAAGCGGCGCTCGCGCCCACCGCCTACCCCTACTCCTACACGTACCTGATGGGCGTCACGGGCCTGGCGTTCCGTGTCCGGGGCTGGAAGGGCGACGGCAAGGGCTGGTGCCCATCGACGCCGGTCGGCGAGTTCCCTGAGGAGATCTCCGCCGCGTCGTCTGGCACGGGATGGCGGCTCACCAACATCAGGGCATCGGACTGGAGCGCTCCTGCCATGGAGCGGTTCGCCGATATGGTCATCGCGTCGATCAACTCGGGGTCGCCTGTGACGGGATATGTCACGGGCGATCTGAACTGTGGCGTCGCATACGGGCACGCCGACGGCGGCAAGATGATCCTGGTGCATGGCTACTTCGACAAGGAAGAGCACCGCCGCATCCCCGCCGCGTCGATGGGGCCCACGCTCATCTTCACGCCCGAGTTCCTCGGCGCTCCTTCTCGACGCGATGCGCTGCTCCAGGCGATGCGGATCGCCGTCCATAGCTGGCGGCGGGGCATCTCGGGTTCCTACTGGTACGGCGACGCCGCGTACCGCGAGTGGATCCGCGAGCTACGCATCCTCGACCGAGTGGAGTTCACCGACCAGGAGCGCGCCAACATGCGCCACGGCTATATGTGGGCGTTTGAGACGCTCTGGGACGCCCGCCGAGAGGCTTCCAAGTTCCTGCGCGAATACGCGGATGCGCTCGGCGAAGACCATGTTGCGGCGCTGCGTGAAGCCTCCGACCTCTACCAGAAGGAGTTCGACCTGCTGGACGCGCTTCTGAACCGCGAAGAGTCGCGGTTCCATCGGTTCCACGGCGTCGATGCGTCGGGATGGACGACGGAAGGACTCCAGCCGGAGATCGAGGGCTTGGAAGCCGCGCGGGAGATCGAAGCGAGGGCGATCCGGCTCTTGGAGTCGGTCCTGCGTCAAGTCGCGGACTAGCTCATCCCCACGTGTCGAGTCCGAGAAGGCGCTTACCGAGGGGAGTCAAGACGGCGGTCGTGCCGTGCTCCTCCTCGATCCGTCGCGGGTCGCCTGGGAAGATCGGGGGTCCTGGCGGCAGTCGCCGATGCCAGAGCTCGATGCGGCGCGCGCGCGCCTCGTCGTTGGACTCGGACGCGGGCGACATGGAGATGTACTGCGCCAGTCGGGGCTTGTCAGACGTGTTGTGGCTGTTGCCGTGCGGCAGCCCGCGATGCCAGATGATGAGGTCGCCTGCCTTCCCAGGGACGTTGACAACCTCCAGACCGGCGAGATCGGGAACGCGCGGGTTCCGGTCGGCGGGTTGTGTCTTGACCCACTCCTCCAGCCGGTTGTGCATACCGGGCACGCACTGAAAGCCGCCCTGGTTCGCGGCGGTGTCGGTCAGGCAGAGCACTCCCTGAACGCCGAAGCGAAGCGGGAGTTGGCTCGTGTCGGCGTCCCAGTGGACGAAGCCCTTGTTGTCCCATTCGGGCTTGTCCGGGCGGCGCGGCGGCTTCATGTTGACGCGGTCGAAGCTGACCCACAGCTTATCGGTTCGCCAGATGTCGGCGAACGCGCCGTGTACACGCGGGCTCTGCCGGTTGTCCCACAACGCCTGATGCTGGTAGAACTCGACCATTCCCGCGCCGGGCTTGTGGGGTGGGCGGTACCAGTCGTCGGGATCGTCGGGGTCCATGCCGAGGAACTCCCAGATCGCCGCGACGGCGGCGGCTAGCTTGTCGGCTGGGGCGGCATCGTGGACGACGACGTAGCCGTTCTCGTCGAAGAAGGCGCGATCCTGCTCGGAGAGTACGGGCATCCTGCATCCTCCTTGTCCGCTGGGTGTGGACTGGGCGGCGTCACCGACGCCGAATCTATCGCGCGTCCGACGCACCGTCAACCGGGTTTCAGGAGGCAATGGGCACATGGAGACCTACACCTACAAACGTGTCGGCGATCTTGACATCCGGGCAGACGTCTACCTGCCGTCGGTCGCTCCGCCGTATCCGGTGGTCGTGTGGATTCACGGCGGCGCGCTGATCCTCGGCGACCGGAAGGCGATCCACGGGCGGCAACGCGACAGGTATTTCGCCGAGGGCTGGGCGGTCGTCTCCATCGACTACCGTCTGGGCCCGGAGACCAAACTGCCGCAGATCGTCGGCGATGTCGTCGACGCGTTCGCGTGGATGCGCCGTGAAGGTCCCCGGCTTTTCGGCACGGACCCGTCGAGGATCGGCGTCGTTGGGCAGTCCGGAGGCGGCTACCTGACGTTGATGGCTGGGTGCGCCGTCGAGCCGCGTGTGCAGGCGCTCGTGTCGTTCTACGGGTACGGAGATATTCTCGCCGACTGGTACGCGAAGCCAGACCCGTTCTACCGGACACAGCCGCTCGTGTTCGAGCCGGACGCCCGAGCCGTCGTTGGCGAGGCGGAGCTGTCGGAGGAGCCGCCGAACTCCGGGCGCGGACGGTTCTACCTGTACTGCCGCCAGCAGGGGCGATGGCTCCACGAGGTCGGAGGCGTCGATCCGGTGGCGCATCCCGAGGCGCTGGAACCGTACTGCCCGGAGCGCCAAGCCGATGCGAGCTACCCGCCGACGTTGCTGCTCCACGGCACGGCAGACACAGACGTGCCGTACAGCCAGTCCGTCGATATGGCGGCGGCGTTGCGTCGGGTTGGCGTGGAACACGAGCTCTACACGGTTGAGAACGGGGCTCACGGCTTCGACGGGAATACATCCGACCCAAGGGCAGCCAGCGCGATCGAACGCGCCGTGGCGTTCCTGAGACGCCACCTGTCGGGCTAGAGGCGCGTCCTTGTCGAGGGAACGCGCCTAACACTATGCTGTGGTCGGTCAGGTCTCGTCAAGCGGTGAGACGATGACATCGAGGAGGGATGGATCATGCTGCTCCGTATGGGCAACCGTGAGTTGGAGTTGGGCGGCAAGTACCTGGGGTCGCTGCGGGAGTCGAACGACGTGGTCGGCGATCCGTCGGCGCTTCGCGCGCGGCTCGAGGAAGACGGCTACCTGTTGATTCGGCGCTTGCACGATCCGGCGAAGGTGCAGGCAGCACGGCGCGTCTATCTCGAGAACCTGAAGGCGGGAGGCAAGCTCGACCCGGCGCGACCGATGGACGAGGGAGCCATCGCGGAAGGGCAGCGCGGGGCGTTCCTGGGCGGCGTCAAGGCGATCTCGCACAAGCCCGATTTCCTCGCGCTCGTCGAAGCGCCGGAGCTGATGCAGTTCTTCGCCGATCTGCTGGATGGACCGTCGCTGACGTACGACTTCAAGTGGCTTCGGGCGCTCGGAACCGGCGACAACTCCGGGCTCCACTACGATATCCCGTACATGGGACGTGGCACGCTCGACGTGTACACGGTCTGGACGCCCTTGGGCGATGTGCCGTACGACCACGCGCCGCTCGCGCTGCTGGAGGGTTCCCAGCACTTCGAGAAGATCAAGGAGACGTACGGCAAGATGGACGTGGACCGCGACCACGTGACGGGCAACTTCTCCAATGATCCCATCGACGTAATCGACCAATACGGCGGTCGGCTGTTGACGTCCGAGTTCCAGGCGGGCGATGCCCTGATCTTCGGCATGTTCCTGATGCACTGCTCGCTCAACAACGAACAGAAGCGCTTCCGCCTGAGCTGCGACACGCGCTACCAGCGAGCCGACGAACCGGTCGATGAGCGATGGATCGGCGAGAACCCCATCGCCCACTACGGCTGGAGCGCGGGACAGACGGTTCCGATGGACGAAGCGCGCCGACGGTGGGGCGTCTAGGAGGGTCACGCGGAAGGGGTCTCCTATGAGCGCGACGGGACATCGCGCCGACTGGATGCACGAAGCTGGCTGGGGCGTCTTCACGCACTACCTCGCCGAAGTGGTCGCGTCCGGCGCTGCGACGAGCGCCGATGACTGGAACCGGCTCGTAGACAGCTTCGATGTGAATGCCCTCGCCGATCAACTCGCGGCGACCGGCGCGCGGTATTACTTCATCACTCTGGGGCAGAACTCCGGGTGCTACTGCGCGCCGAACGCGGCGTACGACCGGTACGTCGGCATCCGTTCCAGCAAGTGCTCGCGGCGTGATCTGATCTCCGACCTCTACGATGTGCTGCATCCGCGCGGCATCCGCCTGTGCGTCTACCTGCCGTCCGGGGCTCCCGACAAGGACGCCGCCGCGATGGAGGCGCTCAAGTGGCGTCCAGGTCGGTACCCGGATTACGCCCGCCCTGCAAGCGGCATCGACGATGAGGGCAGACCCTGGGGAACCGGCGACCCTCGGTTCGCCGAGTTCCAGTTCATGTGGGCAGAGGTCGTCCGCGAGTGGTCGGTTCGCTGGGGCGAGCGCGTCTGCGGCTGGTGGTTCGACGGCTGCTACTACGCGACGGCGATGTACCTGCATCCTGACGCGCCGAACTTCGGGACGCTCGCAGACGCCGCGCGCGCCGGCAACTCCGACAGCATCGTCGCGTTCAACCCGGGCGTCCAGAACTGGCTTCCCGCCATCTCCGAGCACCAAGACTTCACCGCCGGCGAGATCAGCACGACGTTCCCGATGCCTGTGCCGCGCCGATTCGTGAACCAGGCGCAGTACCAAATCCTCAGCTATCTCGGCGAGAACTGGGGCAGGAGCCCGACGCGCTTCGACGACGACTGGGTGGTTCGCTACACGCGAAGCGTCATCGACGCTGGCTGGGCGATTACCTGGGACGTGCCGATCCTGCCGACGGGTCTGATCGACGGCGGATTCATGCCGCAACTCACAACGCTCGGCGCTGCGCTCTCCCATCGCTGACACGGTTCGCCAACCGGGAAGGAACCTGAACCCATGCGGCATCCTCTGCGGTTCCGCGAGGACGGCACGTTCACGATCGCTCAGTTCACCGATACGCACTGGCACAACGGGGAGCCAGCCGATCTCCGCACGCGCGAGCTCATCGAGACGGTTCTCGACGCCGAGAAGCCCGACCTCGTCGCGCTGACAGGCGACAACATCGCTGGTGGAGGATGCAAGGACCCAGCGGAGTCGATGCGTCAGCTCGTGCAGGCCATCGAAGAGCGGCGGATTCCATGGGCTGCCGTGTTCGGGAACCACGACGACGAGGGCTCGCTCAGACGCATGGCGCTGATCGAGGAGCAGCAGCAATCGGACATGTGCCTGTCGGAGCCAGGTCCCGCCGACGTATCGGGCGTAGGAAACTACGTCGTGCGGATCGCTCGCCGGTCGGACCATGAGACCGGCGCGGCGCTCTACTTCATCGACTCCAACAGCTACACGGAGACGTCCGTCGATGGCTACGGCTGGGTTCGGCGCGATCAGGTGGAGTGGTACGTCTCGACGGCGCGGAATCTACGCGGCGAGGCGGGGCTGATCCCGGCGCTGGCGTTCTTCCACATCCCGCTGCCCGAATACGATGACGTGTGGGACATGCATCCGTGCGTGGGGGTCAAGCAGGAAGCCGTCTGCTGCCCGCGCATCAACACGGGTCTGTTCGCGGCGTTCCACGAGTGCGGCGACGTGCTGGGGACGTTCGTCGGGCATGACCACGTGAACGACTACGACGGCATGCTGCACGGCATCCGCCTGTGCTATGGGCGCGGAAGCGGGTTCGCCACGTACGGCAGGGAGGGGTTCCTCCACGGGTCGAGGATCATCCGCCTGCGCGAGGGCGTGCGGGAGTTCGAGTCGTGGATGCGCCTGGAGGATGGCAGCCGCGAGGACCAGACGTCGGTTCACGAGCCTGAGGGACGTCCCGCGCGACGATGATCCCAGAACGGAGACGATCGGTTCAAGGAATTCAATCCGAAGATAATAATAGTTGAGATATACCCTTGACGAAGTTCACCTCGTTAGGTAATATGGTTAGGTAATACGGTATCGGGCGCGCGTCGAGCGCCTCGTGCGCCGTAAGGTCCGCCGTCGTTCGGGGAGGCATCCCATGTTGTTCTCGTCCATCGATCCGGATTTCCCGGACTTCGAGGAACCCACCCGGAACACCAAGAAGCGCAAGCCCTGGAAATGGGCGCTGCTAGGCGTCGCGGCGTTCTTTATCGTGCGGAACGGCTGCTCGCCCGTCTCTATCCACAAGCGTCCCACTGGCAACTACATCGTGACGCTCCCCGATACGACGTCGCCGTCGGATCCGAGGCTCGCGGTTCGGATCGAAGAGGAGACGCATGAGCGCGTCCGCGTCCTGTTCGCGCTGGACGTTCAGAATCCGTCGAAGGCGCCGGCTCCCGGCAGCGAGGTGATCGTTCGGGGCGTCGGGATCGAGAGGACGTACCGGACGGACGACGGTGGCATGGCGTACGCGTCGCTCATCGACGATTTCGGTCTGGCGCAACTCGGACCCGATGATCAGGTGACCTTCGAGGTCGAGGCGCCCGTCGCGTCGTTCCGTCAGACCAAAACGCTGACCGGCAAGCAGTTCTTGAACCCCTATTACGACTTCGGGCGCACCCCGCTTCGGTTGGCGTCCGGCGAATCCTCGGACGAGCAGACCGTCGAAGGCGTGGCGTATCGGGTTCTGGAGGAACTCAGTCCGACCGAGTACCGGGTCGCCATGTCAGATGGCGGCGAGCGCCTAGTCACCGCCACGAATCCGCGTCTGGTGGGCTACGGCACGTCGGCGTCGCCCGTCGACCAGAGCCTGGCTCTTTTGCCGCGTGGCGCGCCGACGGAACAAGGCGGCGTGGGCGCTCCGAGCGCTGCCCGACTGCCTGGCGTGGCTGGCAAGACCCACGTACTGCTCGTTGCGGTCAACGAATACGAGAGTTTCCCGAAGCTGACGAATCCCGTGCCGGATGCCGAAGCCGTGCAGGCGGAACTTCGCGACATGTACGGCTGCGAGACGACGCTCCTGCGGAACCCGACCCGTAACGAGTTTCGAAAGGCGCTGTTCGCGCTCGCCGACCGCGCCTACAAGCCGGATGACCAGTTGCTGGTGTTCATCTCGGGACATGGTTGGTTCGACGAGAAGCTGAAACGGGGCTTCCTGGCGATGAAGGACGGCAAGCCCTTCAAGGAAGACGCACTTCGCGACACGCTCGTGCCCCACGAGGATGTTCGCACGATCCTGGAGCGGCTCGACTGCCGGCATGTGATGCTCGTGGTCGATTCGTGCTTCTCGGGCACGCTGGACCCGGTTCTGGCGATGGCGGCGTCTGCCCGCCAGGTCGATGACGTCTACGAACCAGTGGCGCGCACGGAGTACATCCGAAGGAAGCTCGCGTTCCAGACCCGCCGCTATATCACGGCGGGCGGCAAGGAGTACGTGTCGGACGGTCGCCCTGGGCAGCACAGCCCGTTCTCGCGGCAGTTCCTGGCGGCTCTCCGGTCCTACGGCGGCGCGGACGGCGTCTTGACGCTCGAGGAGATGCTGCTGCATCTGGACAAGGTGACGCCGCAGCCTCGTTCGGGCGAGCTCATCGGCAATGAGCCGGGGAGCAGCTTCGTGCTGGTGGCGCGGACGGTGGCTTCGGCTTCGACGGAGGCTCGCGGCGATTCGCGGCAGACGGGCGAGATCGTCGTCAGCGTGACTCCAGCCGCCGCCGATGTCACGGTGCTTCCGGTGGGAGCTAAGAGCATCGCCCCGATGCGCGCCCTGCGCGTCAAACCGGACGATCCTCGGCACACGTTCCAGGTTCCCGCAGGAACCTATCGGATCACGGCGTCGCTGGACGGCTACGTGCCGTCGATCCATGAAGTGACGATAACCGGCGGCAGCCGGTCGATCGTAATCACTCTCAAGAAGCAGTAGCCGGTCCCATGAGATCATCCGCGCTTCGTCGGCGTGGGCTCCTTGCCGTCGTGGCAGTCATCGCTGCCCTTTGCGCGGCGCAATCGGCACAGGCGGAGAACTACGCCCTCCCCATCGGCATTGACGACTACCAGTTTCCGGGGCTGCGCGATCTACACTACGCCGAGAGCGACGCGCTCTTGATGCGCGATGCCCTCGTGTCCCACGCGGGCTTTCCGCCCGAGAACGTGCGCATACTCGTGGGACAACAAGCCACTCGCAGAGCTATCGCATCGGAGATGAAGGGATGGCTCCGCTCGTCGGCGAGCCCGGCGGACACCGTGCTCTTCTACTTCGCCGGGCACGGCGTGCAGCTCATCGACGACAACGGAGATGAAGAGGACGGCTACGACGAGTGCCTGTGGGCATGGGACAGCGCCCTGCTCGATATCACGTTGATCCGCGATGATGACCTGAACCGCTGGCTGTCCGGCATCGACGCGGCTCGCAAGATCGCCGTGCTCGACTGCTGCCATTCCGGCACGGCATCGCGCCACCTTGGCGGAAACGCGCTGCGCGTCGCCGATGTGGATCGCGACTCGATCCGGCTGTCGTCCCGCGAGACGCGCGCGGAGATCGAACGCAGCTTCGACGCAGGTCTCGGATTGCCCGATGGCGCTTCGGAGGCGCTGCTGGATGTGGGCGACCTGTCCGCGTCCGGCGTGGGCGGTGTCGTCGAGTTGGCGGGTTGCCAACCGGATCAGGTCGTCGTCGAGGCTCCCCAGCTTGAGCACGGAGCGCTCACCTACTTCCTGGCGGAGGGAATTCGGGGCATCGCGGACAGCGACTTGGATGGATTACTCACGCTCGCTGAGCTCCGGCAGTACGCCGCCCGGCGCATCCGCGAGTTCGGCTTCGCCCAGGACCCGATGCTGTCCGGGCCCAACGTCTCGTTCGCGCTCAACGTCGGCGGCGAGGCGGTGGCGCAAGCGCCAAGTTCGGTTGCGGACCCAGGGGAACCGCAGGTGC
The DNA here is from genome assembly GCA_016866785.1 of Candidatus Poribacteria bacterium. Taxonomy (NCBI): domain Bacteria; phylum Candidatus Poribacteria; species Candidatus Poribacteria bacterium. The sequence continues at coordinate 24,714 of VGLH01000013.1, read as the reverse complement.
GCATCGGCGTCGCGGCAGAGCCCGCCACATCGCTTCGGGTGTTGGTGAAGTCCGACACTCCCTCCGAAGCGGCGCGTGCGATCTCCGCGCTGTCGCTGCCGGAAGCCGTGTTCACCGGCGCGAAGCCGCTGGACCGCATCGTTCGCGTTCGCTATGACGCTTCTGCGGATCGGACGACGCTGGAGATCAGCGATCCGATGTCGGGCACGTGCGAGCTTGCCATGTCATTCCAGTCCGACGAACTGGCGAGCGCGATCGACGCCGTTTCGGAGCACTTGGCGGCAGCGGCAGCGTCCAAAGCCCTGGCTGCGGTGCGCAACACCACGACGCCCGTGCGCATCGGTCTCGACGGACCTGCCATCGTGGCAATCGGCGAATCGCTGTCGTTTCGTGTCACGCCGAACGCGGATGGTCGGCTGTTCGTCGTGAACCTGTCGAGCGACGGATCGCTCTTCGTGCTCTACCCCAATCGGCTGGACGAAGACAACCGGGTCCGTCGCGGCGAGACCGTGAGCATCCCCGCCGGCGGCTGGCGGATCGAGGCGGCGGGTCCCCCGGGTGTCGAGAGAGTGAAGGCGGTTCTGACGACCTCCGACAGGGAGATCGCGTCTCTCATTGGCGACGTCGAGGGAGAGGACGATCCGTACGCGCTCTCCGCGTGAGAGTCGGTCGGCGCGGTGCGGCGTCTGCTGGACTATGTTCGCACGCTCAATCCCGCGACATGGACTGAGGAGTCGCTAACCGTGGTCGTACGGAGCCCTTGACGATTTCGGTTCGACAAACGTGCGCCGAATCGACCACCATATAGCAGTGGCATCAGTCGATGCGAGGGCACGTCCCTTGCATCTTGTTGTCGCGGACTTCGGCATTGTGTTCGACGGCGGAAAGCCGACCCAAGAACAAGGAGCATTCCCGTGGCTGATATTCTGGAGACTGGCGAAGCGAAGTTCGACGCCGACGTGATTCAGAACGCGTTGCCCGTGCTGGTCGATTTCTGGGCGCCGTGGTGCGGACCGTGCAAGATGGTCGCCCCCGTCGTCGAGGAGATTGCCAAGGACTACGCCGGACGCCTGAACGTCGCCAAGGTGAACGTCGACGACAACCCGTCGCTGGCGATGAAGTACGGCATCCGTGGCATCCCGACGCTTCTGATCTTCAAGGAGGGCAAGGTCGCCCAGCAGATCGTCGGGTTCCTGCCGAAGGCAGCGCTCGCGCAGAAGGTCGACGCTGCGCTCGCGTGAGGAACGTCGCGAGGTCGCAAGACGCACAGTCATCTTGCACGGAGCCAAGCGTGGCGATGTCCGTCGGGGGCGCGCCATTGCTTGGCTTCGTTTGCTCAGGACACGGCGCTGGCGGGACGTTCGTCACGCCGGCAACGCTGGAACCACTTCCTGAACGTCGGTGCGAAGCAGCCAACTCTCGGCGGCGATGTAGTGGACGGCGAACGCGGGTCTTGGGCGATCCGTCGAACGGTTCGCGAAGGACCCGTGGATCGTCATTCCCGTGAAGAAGACGCCTCCGCCTCTGGGAACCGTCAGCTTGGCGATGGACGCCGGATCGAGGTCGTCGATCTCGAACGAAACGAGTCGCTGCGTCCATTCCTTGCCGCGTCGGTCGCGCATCCGGTGCTCGGTCTCCCAGACGGCGTGTTCCCTGGGATCGCGCGCCTTGTGCGTCGACCGCAGCCCTTCGTGGTGGCTTCCCGGCACGACGCACAGCCCGCCGTTGTTTCCATCCGTGTCCGTGAAAGCCAGCCAGCACGCCATCAGCGTGTTGGGTTCGCTGGGGAGGTAGTGCGTGTCCTGATGGAGCGCGATGCCGGTTCCGCCGTTCGCGGGTTTGTTCAGGAACATCGTCTGGACGATCATCGGCTGCGAGTTGAGGAGCTGCCGCGCGATCCCGGCGACGCGCGGATGGGTCGCCAGGTACCGCCACTGAGGGTCTGCCGTGTGGGTGCGGAGCCCCAGATGCCACTCGGACGGCTTCGGCTTCGACTCGTGGTCGAGAAAGGCGCGCACTTCGGCGTCGGTCAGCAGGTCGTGGACGACCAGATAGCCGTCGGATTCGTACCGCCGAACTTGATCGTCATCGAGCAGACGTATATCGTTCGACAATCGGTTGCCTCCTCACCGGTGTGTTCTAGCGCTGGTTCAGCGGCGCGGCTTCGTCCTCGTCGAGCTGATCGGCGACCGTCGGAGTGGGCGCGCCGCTGAACCCGATCTGCTCGAGCTGCGCGGTCAGGCTATCGCCTGCGAGGACCAACCGATGTCGCAGCAGGTCGAGGATTCCGCCAATTCCCTCGAACTCCTCTTCGAGCGCGGCGAACTCCTGGTAGAACTCGGTCGCGTTCTCGCGGGTCAGGTCCGCCAGGTCGAGCTGCGCCAGCCGCTGGAATCCCCGAATCGCCCGCCCAAGTTGGTTGCGTATCTCTTCCTTGTGCTCATCGAACTGGGCGATGGGCCCGTTCATGCGCGGTTCCTCCGTCTACGCCCGCCGCCGAAGCAGCGCACGGAACGCCGCCGCCACGACCACCGGAACGACAACCCCCGCCAGGACTCCGATGCCGACGAGCGCGGGCATGCTCATGATACCACCTGTTTCAGCCGCTCCGGTCGGTTGACGGGATACCGGGGCTCCTCGCCCTTGAGCACGCGCAGGATGTCTTCGGCGACGAGCGCCATGCGCCGCATCGATTCCTCGGTCTGACCCGCCTTGTGCGGCGACAGGATCACGTTGGGCAGAATCAGGAAGGGCGAATCGGGCGGGATCGGTTCCACGGCGAAGACGTCGAGCGCTGCGCCGGCGAGACGACCCGACGTCAGCGCCTCGACAAGCGACGGTTCGTCGACGACCGTACCTCGCGATGCGTTGATGAAGAACGCCCCCGGTTTCACCAGACGGAACCGTTCCCGGTTCATCATGCCGGATGTATCGGGCGTCGATGGGACATGGAGCGTCACGATGTCCGAAGTCGTCAGCAGTTCGTCGAGCGTCACGCGCCGGGCTCCCAGGTTCTTCTCGGCGTCGGGTCGCGCGACCGCGTCCGTGTAGAGCACGCGCTGCCCGAATCCCAGCGCGCCGATGGCGGCGACTCGGGCTCCAACGCGTCCCATACCGACAACACCCAACGTGAGCCCGTGGATCTCGAACCCGTGGTCGCGGTTCCGGTACGCCCAGTCGCCGGCGCGGACGGCGGCATCGCCGGCGACGATCCGCTTGCTGAACGCTAGCACGACGCCGAACACGTGTTCCGCCACGGCTTCGGCGTTCGCTTCCGGCGTGTTGACGACCCAGATGCCGCGAGCCGTTGCCGCGTCCAGATCGACGTTGTCGACGCCAACGCCGTGTCGACCGATGACACGCAGGCGCGGGGCGGCGTCCATCACCTCGGCTCCCACGAAACCTCGCGCTCGGAGGATGAGCCCATCGATATCGCGGACTTCGCGCAGGAGCGTCGTGTCGTCGGGAGCGGACGAGAGCCGCCAGTCGGCGACGGGTTCCAACAGATCCGTCCCGATTCGGTGGATCGTCTCGGTGATGAGCACACGCCAGCGCTTCATCGTTTCGTCGGCTTCCTCTCAGAGGCGCGTCGGCGACGCCAGTCGTCCAGTCGCGCGCGGATGTCGGCTTCGGCTCCGATGTCCTTCGGCTCGTAGAACCGCCGGTCCGTGAGTTCGGGCGGCAGGTGCTCCTGCGGCAAGTATCCGTCGTCGGCGTCGTGGGCGTACTGGTAGCCTTCGGCGTAGCCGAGCTCGCGCTGAAGAGCGGTCACGGCATTGCGCAAATGAAGCGGAACCGGGTAGAGGGGCTGCTCGCGAACCACCTGGCGCGCGCGCAGCAACGCCGAATAGGCGGCATTGCTCTTCGGCGCTGATGCCAGATACGCCGTCGCCTGAGCCAGCGCGATCTGCGCTTCGGGGAGCCCGACGTATTCGACGGCGTGCGCCGCAGCGTCCGCAACAGTCAGCGCCATGGGGTCGGCGTTCCCGACATCCTCACTGGCGGAGATGACGAGCCGTCGCGCGACGAATCGGGCATCCTCGCCGGCTTCGAGGAGACGGGCGAGCCAGTAGATCGCCGCGTCGGGATCGCTGCCTCGCACCGACTTGATGAGCGCGGAGATGAGCTGGTAGTGATTGTCGCCTCTGCGATCGTGTGGGATCGCATGGCGCTTGAGGACCTCTGCGAAGTGCTCGGTCCTGACGACATGGCGGTCGTCCTCGACGGGAGCCATCAGGACGGTGGACTCGAGCAGGTTGAGCGCCGTGCGTGCATCGCCGTCGGCGATCTCGACGATGCGATCCAGGACCTCGTCCTCAATGTCGGGGTTGAGGGCGTGGAGCCCGGCGTCCGCCGTCAGGGCTCGTGCGAGCAGCATGCGGATGTGTCTCGGCTCGAGCGGTCGCAGCACGATGACGCGAGCTCGCGACAGCAGCGGCGCGGTCAGCTCGAACGACGGATTCTCGGTCGTGGCGCCGATCAAGATGACCGTACCCTCCTCGACGTGCGGGAGGAGCACGTCCTGCTGCGCCTTGTTGAACCGGTGAATCTCGTCGATGAAGAGGATCGTCCGCCGCTGATGGTACTTCCGGCGTTCCTCCGCCTTGGCGATCAGCTTGCGGATTTCCGGCACTCCCGACGTGGCGGCGTGGAACGGCTCGAACTCCGCTTGGGTGACTCTCGCGATCACACGAGCGAGCGTCGTCTTTCCGCAGCCCGGCGGGCCCCACAGCACCATCGACCTCAGCGCGTCCGCCTCGATCTCGCGCCGAAAGGGCTTCCCAGGAGCCAGGATGTGCTCCTGACCCAGCAGATCGTCCAGCGCGGCGGGTCGCATCCGAGCCGCCAACGGCATGCCGTCGCTAGACTTCTGCGCGAGAGCGTCAAACAGATCCATGGATGCTGTCGCCGCCGGAACGAACTTGGGACTTGTCGATGACTGCGCTGATTGCCGGCTCCAGGGCGCTCCACTCGAACAGCGCTCCGCGAGAGATCCGCACGCGGAGAGGATCGAGGATGACTTCGGCGACCCCGTGGACATTGAACAAGGCTGCCGCCAAAGGGTTCTGTTCTGCCGGTCGGCTTCCTTCATAGACTTCGCGTCTGCCGGCAAGCGTTGCGTCGGACGGTACCTCGAACGCGCGCGACCGCTCCGATCTCTCGCGGAGCGCCGGTATCGCGTCGATGCCCGCCCATTCGCAGATGCCCGGTTCCACGGCTGCCATGAAGTCGAGCGGATCCTTATCCCGAGGTTTGCGTATTGCCCAACGATAGCGGGTCACATGCACGCTCTCTGCGCCGCAGTCGATGATCCCCGAGAAGGGCTGGCGAGCGGAGTCGAAGCCGACTCGATACGCTTCGACGATCTCGCGCGTCTGCGGCACATCGACGTGGTAGAGAACGATGTTCGGGTTCAGCGGAACCTCCCGCGCCACTCTCACCGTGCATCGCCTCTCAGTCGCGCCGACGCGGACGCGATCACGTGTCGATCCTCGAATTCGCACTCATCGTACAGTGGGCACGTTCCGCACAAGGGCGTTCGCGCCTTGCAGACGCGCCTGCCGAAGCGCACGAACAGGACGTGGAACGCGTACGCCTTGCCCGGCGGAACGAGCGGCTGGAGCGCCTCGTGTGTCGCGTCCGGCGAGGCAGTACGCACGAGTCCCAGCCGGTTTGCGACGCGGTGCACGTGGGTATCCACAGGGCAGATATCGCGACCCAGCGCGAACAGGAGCACGCATGCGGCAGTCTTGACGCCGACGCCCTTGAACGTCGTCAGTCGTGCGATGTCGGCGGCATCGTCGCCATCGAGCCATCCGCTCAACGACGGCTCTCCATCCTCCACACCGATCCCGCGCAGTATCGCCTGAATGGTGGCTGCCTTGGTCTCGGCGAGCCCGCCGCATCGGATCGCCTCGATGACGTCGTCGATGTGGGCGTCGCGAGCCCGGCTCCACCGAGGGAACGCCCGGCGGAGGGAATCGTAGGCGCGATGGCTGTTCACGTCGGACGTGTTCTGCGAGAGCACCGTGGCGATGAGCTCTTCGAGCGGCTCGCCGGAAACCTCCACGGGCGGCTCGCCAAGCTCTGCCGCCAGCAAATGGAGGACGCTGCGAGCCTTAGCAATCAGTTCCGTCGACACCATGTTCCTCAACGGATGTCTCGACACGGCGGCAGGTCCGCAATCGCCTTGCACAAGGCGAATCCGTGCGGTATCGTTCCAGGTGTGGGCAATCGCCCTCTCTCAGTCGGTGTGCCTGTAGCTCAGTGGATAGAGCGTCAGACTCCGGATCTGAAGGCCGCGGGTTCGACTCCCGCCAGGCACGCCACCCGTTGTTAGGTTCCCAGCCAGCGCCAAGCACGCGTTGTATCGTCTTGCGATACGATGCCAACGCCATGTTCTCTCCCCGGCACATGCCCTAGCGCCGACACGCGCCGGGCGGCGGTTCCTCCCGTCGTCGAATCCTCCATGGCTTCCGTGTATGCGCCTCAGTCTGCCCGGACAAGGGCGAAGCGAATGGCAGTGGCTTCGCGTCTGCCAATCCCTTGCCATCATACCATCGTGCGATGACGAGCGGAATCGCTCGGGAGCTTCGGATGCTCTTCGTGGACGCTGGTTTTCGGTATCGCACGAAAACCTGGCAGCACTCCGGGTTCGACGGACCCCCTTGCCGAGCAGCTTCCAGAGATCGCCAGTGGGCGTCATTCGTTCGGATGGAACCGTTGGCAGGAACCACACCCTTGCTGCGCCAGCCACGTGTAGAGCGACACGGGCCCGAGCACGGACCGTTCGCGGAGCTCAGCGGCTGGTTCAGAGGACGCTGAGCCGTGATCTAGCGGCGCGTTCAGTCAGTCGGTGTCTCGGTCTGGGGGTTGCCCGAGTCGGTCCAGGAGGGAGTCTACGTTGGCTTCGATGGACGACAGTCTCCTTGGATTCAGGAGACGCGCAGCTTCCTCGAGGCTTACGAATCTTTCGTTCTGGATCCGCTGCCTCTCGATAGCGAATCGGATCGTGTGCAGCAGCCGCTCTTGGTCGATGTGACCCTTGAGCAGGTAGTCCTGAGCTCCTGCCTCGACGGCATTTGCGAGCAAAGACTCCTCGTCGGCGCCACTCACGACGACAATCGGCAAACCAGGCGCGACTGCATGGAGTTGCGAGACCGTCTCCAGCCCCGAGCTGTCGGGTAGGTACAGGTCCAACAGAATGACGGTCGGCCGAAACGTTCGCAGGTATCGAAGGGCTTTCCCGAGGTCCTCGACGCACGTGACGTCAACAGCGCCACCGAGGGCCTCCCCAAGCAACTCCTTCATGTACGTCGCATCGGGAGCGCTGTCCTCGACGTAAAGAACAGCCATCCGGCCCATCTGGGGCTGTGCTGCAAGCATCACCCGCCTCCTCGGCCGTGCGCTTCGCGATCTGATCGAAACGCCAAGTCAGGCGCCGAACGATCCAATCCATAGTATAGCTGCGCTCCTAGGCTCATGCAACGAAGAAGCGCCAACCGCTACGCCGCGCGTTGCCGACGCGGGAGCCCGGCATAGTCTGCGCCATGATACGGCGTGGTCCCTTCCATGGTGTCCGACTCGATCTCTGGACCATCGTGTGGAGGCGACTCTATGTCCGTATCACAACCTGGGATACTTGCCACGCCCAGCAGCGAGAGCTGCGAGCACGGGGCCTCGCATCACGAGCTGTATCGTCTCGGGCAGAGCCTGTCGCAGCCTGACGCCGCGCTGAGGCTAGCGTCGGCAGAGATGAGTCTGTACGAAGCCAAAGCCCTCTACGACCCCGAATGGAACGATAGCGCCGCGCGAGACCTCGTCTGGGCGGCGCGTGGATCGTTCGACAGATATGGTCCCGTGCCCGTGACGGACGAGTACGACGCCAAGTCGTCCGTATGCCTTGTGCGAACCACATTCACATGCCACACGGCGCACGCAGCCCTCCCGATGGAGGAGTGGTTCACGATTCGGTTCGTGCCGAGCGACGGGCTGCCTCACGGCAACGCCGACCTGAACAACTGCATCTGCAAGGATCAGCCAGTTGGCAACGTGATCGAGACGGCTCTTCTCGGCTCCGACAGATCGGGGCTATCCGGTCTCGTGTCCATATCGCGGATGTCGGCGATTCCAGCCTATACCGTGGGAACCGAGGCGGGAGATGGGAAGGCGAACTCGCGTCGGGCGCTTCGGTACAGCGCCGCAGCATTCGCGATGGCGCATGGATACGTGATGCGGAGATACGGGGGTTCGTGGCGGTATCTCACCGGTTTATGCCATCCCAAGCTGCTTGCGTCGGCGTTCTCAGTACGGAACGCAGACGGGAGGGTGGTGCCGCGGTATACGACTGGGGCTGATATGCTCGGCCTTGCTTCCGTGCGAGATGTGAAGCTCGACCGATCCGCAGAGGCGTACCATTACCCCGGGTACTTCCTGGATGTGCGCCAACTGGCAAGGGTGCTCGGCGATCTGCTGGCGCAGGGCGTTTTGACTCGCGCTACGCTGCGGCACTACCTCGGACTCGACGACGTCGAACTGGGCAGCAACTTAGTGCGACTCACACAATCGAGACAGCTCGGAAGCCTGTTGACAGCGCGTGGCGAGCTCGTGGGTGCGAGGATCACTGGGGAGCGGCTGCGGGCATATCTCGACCGCGTCGTTGAGGACGAGCCTGTTCTGTACATCTTCGATGCCCGCGCTTGGAGCGACGAAATCGACGGCATGCTGGAGGAGGTGGAGCGCCAGGCATACGCGAATCTCCCCGGAAAGCCTCGGCTGTTCGACGCGCCAACAGCCCACCGATTGGGTCAAATATCCTTCCAAGCGGACGGCACTGCCGTGATTCGTCACGAAGGCGGACGCACGTCGTGCATACCGCCATCGAGCCAATACGATGTGACGCAACCGACCATGTTCGGACTCAACGAGCGACTCACCTCTTCAGTCATCTCGCCGGTTCTTGGGTCGTCTGAGACGCTGCGGGACCGGTTCAACTCGGAATGGGAGCGCTACTCGGACGCCGTCCTCCGCGCCGGCGACGGGGCGATAGATTATGGAACCTACGCGTACTACGCCGACCGGAACGAGCTTGTCCGCTACTGTTCTCGATATTGGCACCGCGTCGTCGCCGTCGCGAGCAACTCCAAACTGGTGACCGATCCACGTCGAGAGATGACGTGGGAGTCGATACAACGTGTCTTCGAGAACACAACCGTCGCCGTCGCAGGCGGGAGCGTCGGCAACAACATCCTGCACAGCGTGGCGATGGACATGCGACCGAGCCATCTGAAAATCGCCGACAAGATGGTCTTCAAGATGGAGAACGTCAACCGAGTCCGACTGACGTATTCCGACCTGGTTGATGCCAACGATCAGCGCCCCAGTCCTCTTACACCGGCTCTCAGGAACAAGGCGCGCGTCGCTGCCTCGCAGGTCTACTCGATCGATCCGTATGTGACGGTCTACGTCTATGACGAGGGGATCACCGAGGAGACGATCCGCCGGTTCATCCTCGGGAACGACGAGGAGCCGGCTGCCAGCGTCGTCGTGGACGAAGTCGATGACCCGAGAACGAAGGTTCGGCTCAGGGAGGAATGTCGCTCGAACGGCGTCCCGTTGATCATGCTGACGGATATCGGATCGTGCGTGCAGTTGGACGTGCTGCCGTACGACAGGAACCCCGATTTCCCGCTGGCGTTTGGCGTGTCAGACGACGACGTGTACCGCGCTCTCGACCAACTCGAGGACAATCCGAGCGACCGTGCGTGCTTCTTCGCGTTTGCGGATGCGCTCGTCGGTCCAGGGTACCGCAGCGACGAGCTCGGCGATATCCTCGCCGGACGGAGTGAGGTGCCGACGGCGACGGTCGTACCGCAACTCGGATCGACGGCTGCCATGGCGGGTGCGATTGCCGCAGAGACGATTGCTCGCTTGCGACTTGGCGCCGTGTATCCGCCGCGCGCCCGTATCAACAAACACACCTTCCAGGCGTGGACCTACTCCTGAGAAAGGTCGTCTAGCATGACGCGGTCGATGGGTTGGCGAGGGCTGTAGGGGCGCCTCGCATGCTCCGAGTTACGCGCTCTGCCGGCTCGTACGACGCAGACCAGCGCACCATCGGCTCCTGCCCAACGGAACATGCTTCGGATGAGCGGTACTTCCGCCACGGCAGCGTGGATGGCGGCGTGGAACCCTTCACGTTCCAGGTCGAGTAGTGCGCACTGCATCGCCCGACCCGCCTTCAGCCACTCCACGACCTCGTCTCGCGGCACGACCACCAACAAGACGAGTGGCGAACTGTCGATACCGCGCTTGCCAGCCAAGGAGAACTTGAGACCGTCTTCCGGGCGCAGCGGAATCCGCCCAGCCAAGCCATCGTGGATCCGTCGCGCTTCGTCGTCGTTGAGTCCGAACCCGATGCCAGGCATGCCGACATCCAGGTGCGTGTCGTTGGGCAACAACCACGACGCAAGCTCCTGTCGGAACGTGCTCGAGTTGATGACGAACGCGTCTGCCTGCCCCTGAAGCTCCGCCAAGAGCCGCTTTGCGACGCTCGACGACGACAGCGCATGGATATGGGCGAAGCCATCGAGCGATCGTGACGTGAGCGCTTGGACGAGGGACGGCGGCACTGGCGTGGACGCATCCATTTCGGCGCGGACGATTCTGCGCGAGATCATGGCTCGGATGCGCGGATCGTCCGCGCCCAACGGTTGAAGCTCAGGAGCCCGCTGTACCTGAACCGTCGCAAGATGGACCAACGGATCGGGTTGGTCGTCCTCAAGCGGTCGAATCGTATCCCGGTCTGGCTGACACAGGCTGACCCCTGACGCCAAGCCATAGCACTCCGCTGCGACGACGAGACTCTCAAGCGCGCAGCCGACGCTGATGGTCGCCTGCCTGCCCTTGGGATCGGATTCGGGCAATACGGCGACGCGGTCGAGGTATAGCTCGATCGATGCGCGTCGAGGGTCGATCCGAAACCGCCAAGGCTGCGTGTTGTGTGTGCTTGGCGCCAGATGCGCCACTCGGCACAGGTACAGCGCCTGTTCCTCGAATGGCAAGAGCGAGAACGCAGATGGGGTGGGAAGAGGCACATGCCTGGCGCTGAGATCGGGAGCTCTACCGGCGTCGCCTGTGGACGGGTCCGCCATCGTGTCAAGCCTTCCTGTTGGTTACCAGGGCTGTTTCACGAATGGTTGAGCGATGGAAGAATCGTGATGATGGGTCATGGGTGAGAAAGGAATCATCACGATGCAACGACTTCCATCGCTCGCAGAGAGATTAGCGCTTGTATCGGATCCACGCCAAGCGTCGAAGGTGCAGCATCCTCTGGCGGCGATCCTGCTGCAGTTGTGCTTCGCGGTTCTTTGTGGCGCGCAAGGTCCTCGTGCGATCGCGGAATGGGGACGGCTGCACGCCGAGTATACCCAAGCCTTGGGATATGAGCGATCCGAGACGCCCTGTGCGGCGACGTTCTCCCGAGTGCTGCGCCGACTCGATTGGGAAGCCTTCGCAGGTATCCTCCACGCTTGGGCTCGGGAGTGGACGGACACCAAGAGCCATTCGCCGACGGCTCTGGCGATGGATGGCAAGACGCTCCGGGGCAGCAGGAAGCGGGGCGCCCGTGGCTGCCATATCCTCTCGATGGTGCTGCACGACATCGGGCTGGTCTGGTCGGAAGCGGCGGTGGACGACAAGACCAACGAGATTCCCGTCGCCGAGCAGTTGGCCAAGGGGTTGCGGCTGGACCACTGTGTGGTGACCGTGGACGCGCTCCTGACTCAGCGTGGCTTGGCGCAGGCGATCCGTGACTCGGGAGGCGACTACCTGATGCCGGTCAAAGACAACCATCCGGCGCTTCGACGAGAACTGATGCGTTTGTTCGAGGACGCAGACGGGCTGGCGATCACACGACGATCCGCCCAGACCATCGAGCGGAACCGAGGACGCTGGGAGAGGCGTCGGCTCACGGTCAGTCCGGAGCTCGGCGACTACATCGCCCACGTCTACGATTGGCCCAATGCTACGCAAGCCTACCACCTCCAGCGGGAAACCACGCGCCATGGTCAAACGCGTCGGCAGGTAGAGGTAGGTCTGACGAGTCTGGACGCGACAATCGGTTCTCCCGAAGTGCTGCTTCGCCTCCGCCGACAGCACTGGCACATCGAGAACCGCAACCATCGAGTCCGAGACGTCACCTATGACGAGGATCGATCCCAAGTCCGTTGCGGAGCTACGCCCCGCGTCTTGGCGACGGTAAGAGCCTGTTTGCTGGGATTCCTGCGCCTCAACGGAGTCGACAACGTCGCCCGAGCGACTCGACGATTCGCAGCCAAACCCCAGCAAGCATGGCAACTCAGAGGACTCATACATTCGTGAAACAGCCCTGGTTGGTTACTCCATTGAGGTCAGCCTGAGCTGAGGGCTCGACCGCACACTGCTCGCCGGGGATTCGATCCGGGATGGTGAACAGGAACGTCGATCCGCGTCCGATCTCCGACTCGACCCAGATCCGTCCACCGTGCCGCTGCACGATCTTCTTGCACACTGCCAACCCGATGCCGGTGCCTTCGTATTCTTCGTGCGTGTGGAGTCGGCGGAGCGTCTCGAACACCTGATCGTGGAAACGCGGGTCGATGCCGATCCCATTGTCGCGCACGCGGAAAAGCCATGCATCCGAGAGGCGCTCCGATGAGACGATGACCAGAGGCGGTCCGGGTCCACAAAACTTGAGCGCGTTGGCGATCAGGTTCTGAAAAACTTGTGCGATCTGTGTGGGGTCGGCTCGGATCATCGGGAGTCGGTCCACGCGGATTTCGCCTTGTGTCTCAGCGATCTGCACGGACAGTGCGTTGCGGACATGATGAACCACTTCGCCAACATCCGTATTGACGAATGTCCCACCACGCGTTTCGACGCGCGCCAGCGTCAGCAGGCTTTCGACAAGCCGCTCCATACGGCGCGCGCCGCCGACCAGAAAGCCTAAGAACTCGATGCCGGCTTCGTCCAAAAGCCTGACGTAGCGTCGCTCGAACAGCTCGCCATAGGCAATGACCGCCCGAAGCGGTTCCCGCAAGTCGTGCGACGCGACGTGCGTAAAGCGCTCCAACTCGGCGTTGGAGGCGGACAAGCGTTCATTGGCGTGACGAAGCTCCTGTGCGCTCTGCTCGAGCCTGGATCGATGACGCGTCTCCGCGTGGAATGCTCGAATCAGCAGCGTTCCTGTCACGACGCATCCGATGAATACGACCGAATCCATTGCCATCCCGGAATAGGACTGGTTCGCACTGACGTTCGCCACGGCGAGTATGAAGAGCATCGCCAGCAAGGCGTAGATGGCTGCCAAACGGATGCCGAACAACTGATACTGCACGATCGCATACGTGACGCAGACGACGAGCATGACGAACGACGGCGGTCCCAGGAACACAAACCGTGACGTGTTGAACGCGATGATGGCGACGTTGGTCGATGTGAACATGCAGGTGAACGTCGCGACGATCCCGATGAGGAGGAGACGGTATCGAGCGCGTTCGGCGTCCCGACGCCTTCGGTATCGAAGTCCAAGGACCACGAATGTGATGATGAGGAGACCCCCGGAGTTGAGTACCCAGACTGGCATGCCAGGACCGGGTACGGGGATCGCCTCGGAGTTGGCGTAGGAAAGCGATACGAACACGAGTGGCGTGAGCGATAGCGCGCCGCTGGCAGTCATCAAGGCGATGAGCGGCACTCGCATCGACCACGGCATGTCTATTTGAGCGCCGGGGAATGTGTGCACGAACAGCAGGAGCGTCGGGCAGATGAACGACGTGGCAAACATCACGGCGCGGATCCAGAAAAGCTGGTGTCCGCCCGTAAGCGACGGATGCAGAGACAGGAAGTTCAGGACGGTGTAAATGCAGATCAGAGACGCCAGGACGGCAAACAGGCGATTCGTCCAGCTTCGCGCGTTCCGCAGGAGCACGATCCATCCGAGTACGCCCGTCGAGATGAGCGTTCCCACGCCCAACGCGACCTCGAGCGGCATCCAGGATGCGTGGTCCATCGCCCGTTGCGGCTCCGAAGTTCGGGGAAACGTCTGCGCTCAGTATCAACGGCGGTCGCCGATCTCCACCGTTGTCGACCAGCCCGGCGACCCATGCACGGACAAGATTGCAGCGACCTCGATGCAACCCATGCCATCTTCGGTAAGCATCGTACAGGCCGCTGATGTCCAACGCGAGACGTATCTCCCAGTTATGCTCCCTGTAGCACATAGATGCAAGATGAAGTATGAAGCGTCACCGCACGGAATGCCCTCAAGTCGCTGAGATAGCAGCGCCAATGGAACGCTTGGCATATGTTACCGTGGCAGACAAGTGCTCTTCTATTGCATCGCTCAGGGACCGTCTAAGTCGGATCCTGCTTGTCGACGACAGCCGATCTGACACGGTGCTCATCGGTGAAGCTCTCCGTGACGCAGGTTTCACAGGCGACATAGATACCGCACACGAGCCAGCCGCAGCGCTGGCTACAATCGCGTCAGCAGCCACTCCCGTCAGCGTCATGCTCCTTGACTTGCACGTGGGTAACGGCGACGGACTCGCGTTGCTCAGAAGGATGAAATCTACGCCATCTCTGCGCGAGATCCCGGTCGTTGCTATGACCGACGGAGAAGATGTCGTCACAATCCGACAAGCCTATCAGGAGCATGCGAACGCATGTCTCGTCAAACCGACTTCCTACGTCGGCTGCTTGTCGCTTGCTGAGAGCCTGGTACGATTCTGGATCCATACCGTCTGGGCGCTGCCCAAGCCGTGACCTCACCTGGACTGCCTCGTCTCGTTCCCTTTCCATGCGCTGACACAGTGACGTGAGGTCGATCACAGTCTTCTGCCGTATCTCATCAGTGAACGTGATGTGTCTTGACCACGGCGCCGTCCATAGCATTCGACAGAGATGCGGGCAGTGTTCCGGGGCGGGGCGAGTGGACGCGCGGTGGGTTAAGCCGGAGTCGAGGGGGTGATCTCCGGACACATCTGGTGTGGCAGAAGCAATGAGTGCAAGAAGAACGAGCCTTCGGCGAGTCAACGCCCAAAACGCGGACCTTGAAGAGGCGGACCTTCGGGGCGCCGACCTAGAGGGAGCTGATCTCCGCAGCGCCAATCTACGTGGTGCCAACTTGACAGGCGCCTCGCTTCGAGGTGCCGATCTCCGTGGCGCATGCCTCGACGACGCCATTCTCGCGGGTGCGCAGCTTTGTGGCGCTCGCTTCAGCGCGGATGTGGAGAACCAAGAACCCTCGCATCCGAAGACGACGGTTCTCGACGCGGCGCTCGAACCTACAGAAGGCGCGCAGGAACCCTTCGGTACGGCACGCCCAATGGCAGAGCGACCGATGTCAGAGCTTGGACTCCGGCGCGGCGCCAGCCCTGTTGGCGACGAGAAGCACCATACGTTCCGCAAGGAGGGTGGGGACTACTGGTATCTGTGCTTCGGCGAAGAGGAGGCGCGGATGCGGGATCGGAAGGGTTTCACGTACATCCACACCCTCATTCTGAACGAGGGTAGATGGGTATCTGCCGCGGAGCTGCTGGCTCTGACGGATCCAGACGCCGTCTCGCAGGAAGAACAGAAAGCGCAGCAGGTACGTCGCGACTTGTTGGACGCACAAGCCGATGCCCATGCCTCGATCCGCTACGTTCGCTCGCACCGGGGGTCATCGCCCGCGGGCAGCGACCTCGACGCAACTGCCTTCTATGTGGAAGAACTGACGCGTGCCAGAGACCAAATGAAGAAACTGAACAAGAACCTCTACGCTCGTCTCGCCAACAGCCTACAGCGCGCATACGAGGCTCTCGACCAGTCTGTGCCGACGTGTGTTGCACACCTGCGTCGGCACGTCTCCTATCGATCCGGGGAATGGCTGTACTTGCAGAGCGGAGAGAGGAAAACGCGCTGGGAGCTCTTCTGAATCTACCTCGACCGAGGCGGCTCTAGCGCTTCTTGGCTGGCAGCGCCGTCGCGGTCGTTGCGATGATGAGCACGCCGTCTCCTGGGCGCATGCGCCGATTGTCCGGCGAAGTCGGGTCCGACAGCGGCGTGAACGTGACGAACCTGCTGTTGGTCGTGTCCATGTGGACAACCGCTGAGATCGAGTCGCCCAGAGCGAGCGCGATGTCCGATACCCGCTCGTACCCGGAGTCGGCGACAAGACCGACGAAGTTGACGCCGCGAACCAGGGGAACCGCCTCTTCGCGCCAGGGCGTTCCCTTGATGTCGAGCGTCGCCGCGCCCTCCATCATGACGAGATAGGCAGCTCCTGCGCGGATCGCCGCGTTGCTGGCGGACGTCGTCGGCGCGCCGCGCACGTAGGATACGGTCTGCTTGCGGGTCGTGTCGTAGGACAGCACGAACGCCGCCCGTGTGCCGAGCCGCGCGATGAGATCGGAAGCCTTCTTGAGCCCGGGGTCGTCGACTGGCAGCGAGATGAGGTTGAGTCCCTTGGCGAGGTTCAGCGCATACGCCGTCGCCCGGATGATCGTCACCTTCGTATCGGCGACGAGCGTCTTCCGGTTCCCCGACGCGTCGACGAACGCCACGGACAGGGCGCCATCCGTGACCCGGTCGGCTTCCTTCGCCGTGTAGGAGCCCTTGTAGGTTCCAGCGGAGGACTCGGTCATGGGCACGTTGGTCGCGACCCCGGCGATGGAGAATGTCGCGGTTCCGCCCCGTTCGCCGGTCGCTGTCACGGCGATGGTTTCCCCAGACGTCGCAGGAGACCCCGTCACGGATCCGACTGTAATCGTAATGACGGCGTCGATGGTGACGCGCGTCGTCGTGCTCCGGCGTCCCTTGTTCCCGCCGAGGTCGGTCAACGTGACATCCACGGCTCGCGCCGCCACGGATGCTCCTTCGGGGATCGTCACGGTCGCTGTCCAGACGCGCGTCCCATCGGCGTTCGTCTTGGACTCCGTGAGCGCCCCGGTCACGGTTCCGATGGAGTAGGTCGCTTCGGTGATCTTCTCGGGATCCGCGCTCTGAACGACGGTGATCGCCAACACGTCGCCGGTGATGAGCGTTTTGCCCTTGCTGTCCTCTTCGACGCTCAGGATCGTGGGTGGGCGCGAGTCGCGGAAGGTGAACGCCTTCTCTCGCACGACCGTGAGATCGGACGCGAGCCCTACCGCCGTGACGTCCAGGGCGGCATTCGGCTCGATCCCGGCAAAGGTCTCGTTGACGCGGAACGTGCCAGAGGCATCCGACTCGCTCTCGCCGAGGAGACTGGACCCGATCTTCACGCGCACGATCTCGCGGGCACCGAAGCCGGAGCCCGTGACGAGTACCACGGTTCCCTGCGCGCCGCTGGACGGCTTGGGAACGTCGATCACCGCGAGCGCTCCGACGGCAGCGGTCAGGGATACGGTCTCGCCGCTGCTGCTCCCCCGCACTGCGACATCGTGCAGCCCCGTCGGAATCGCCGGCATCGGTACGGTCGCGTTCAGCGAGCCGTTCGCATCCGCCGCCAAGCGTGTGCGCGGAA
This sequence comes from Candidatus Poribacteria bacterium, assembly GCA_016866785.1. Lineage (NCBI taxonomy): Bacteria > Candidatus Poribacteria > Candidatus Poribacteria bacterium. The sequence continues at coordinate 7,187 of VGLH01000013.1, read as the reverse complement.
CCACGGGCGTGCCGCCGACCGTTGCCGTGAGCTCCTCGTTCATCTCGAAGCCATCGCCGATCAGGACGAGATTGGCTCCGGCGGGGAGCTTGCCGTCCACGACCGCTTTCGGATCCGGCTCGACCGCGCGGAGCACGGGTCTCACGCGGAGCTGGACGGACGCAGCGCTCACGTTGTCTGACGCGACGACGCGCGTGATGCCGCCGGGACCTGCCGGCACGACGACGGAGAGGCTGAACGAGCCGTCGGAGCGCGACCGCAGCACAGTCGGAGTGCGCGACGATCCGATGGCGATCGTTGTCGTTCGGTCGCCGCCGAACCCGTCACCCGCGATCGCGACGCGTTCGCCCGGAGTCGCCGTCGTCGGGCTGATCGAGACGGTCGGCGTGACGGCGAACGTGGGCGCGGTATAACCAACCGGTAGAGTGCCGACCACCACGACATAGCTGCCGCCCGGCACCGACGGCACGACGAACTCGCCTTCCCACACTCCAGCCACCGACTGGCTGTTCAGCAGCAGTCCCAGCGACTGCGATCCGAACGTCACCGTATTGCCCAACGCGCCGCGAACCTTGACGGTCGTGCCGGCTCTGCCGCTCGCCGGCGTGATCGCCAAGCCCGGAGTGCTGAACCGGAGCGATTCGGAGGACGCGCGGGTCGAGCCGACGGTCGCTCGTATCGCGCCTGTGACGGGCAGGGAACCCGAAAAGACCGTGAACGACGCGATGAACGTGCCGCCGACCGACGTGACGTTCGATGGGCTCGGAGTGAGCGCGATGCCGTCGATGTCGAACGCCACGGGTCCATCGGGGAAGCCGGCTCCACGCACCGTGACGGACAGCCCTGTCGTGACGATGGAGCCCGGCGGCGGCGATAGCAGTGTGAGCTTGGGAACGATCTTCAGAACTGTCTCGGCAATCGTGCCAGACGCGAGTCCTCGGACCTGTAGCGTTTGATCACCGCCGGACGTCGGCTGCACGAAGTACGGTAGGTTCACGATCTGCCCGTGCTGGTTCGCCGAGCCGAGGAAGCTGGTACCCGAGGAACCCAACTGCACCTGTGGCGTCTCGAACGGCTGGAACCCCGTCGCCTGGATGAACACGGAGTCGCCGGAGCCGACCGTCGTGACCCGGTTCCCAGCGGCATCGGTGACACGGACCGACGCGGCGAGATTCAGAGGGGCGGCGATTGCCGGGGCTCCGCTGGTCGCCTTGGGGAACTCCGCCAGCACCTCCTTCTCCCCGGCTCGCCCATCAGCCAGCAGCGGTGGCACGGCGACGACGACATCGAACGCGCCGTTCGGGTCGGCGAGGATGAGATCGCCGGATCGCGTCCCGGCGACCACTTCGACGACGGGGAGCACCTGCGGCGACAGGCGGGCGTCGAGCTTCGTGTCGAGCAGGATACGCCCGACGATATGGTTGTGTCCGAAGCCGAGCCCGACGATATGGATCGTATCGCCTTCCGCCGCCGTCGCAGGGATCGAGCGGATGGAAGCCGTCGCGAGCACGTTGGAGCTGGGACTGGAGAGCAGCACGGTCGTCTGCGCCGTGTTGGACTTGTCCCGCGCGCGCACCACGACTTCGCCGACTCCGGCGGGAAGGTCGACCGGAAGCTGCCTCAGCACGATCGCGGCGCGGAAGCTGCCGGATGCGTCGCTCCGGGTCGTCTGGACGTTCGATAGGCTCCCAAGATCGAATGAGATGGTCTCGTTGGCGACGAATCCGGCTCCGTGGACGACGAGGATGGTTCCCAGCGCTCCGATCTTCGGCGACGAGCCGCCCTCCATCGCCCAGTCCGTGATCCGTCCGGCGACCGTGAGGCTCTTGTCGCTGGCGGCTGCGGTTCCCGTGCGGACGGTCAGCGTCTGGGGACCCGACGGCTGCGCGGGAATCGAGAGGCGCACGTCGATCTCGCCGAAGGAGTTCGCCTTCGCCGTGACGGGCGGCACGGCAACCGCGCCGAAGGTCGCTGTCACGGCGGCGTCGGCGAGGAACCCGGTTCCGGTGACGCGGACGGTCTCGCCAGGAAGGACGACCGAGTCGCCGCCCTCCGGCGTAACCGCCGTGATGGTGGCGTTGGGGACGTAGACGAAGGGAGCACTGGCGGCGACGAGCCCAGGCGCGCGAACCATGATCGGGATCGCCGCGCGTTCGCTGCGGGGCACGAGCGTCGTTGTGATCGGCACGGTGAAGGAGACGGTTCCTCGCGTTCCCACGGTCTGCGTGCCGGCGACCTGCCCATTGACGAGGCAGTCCGCCTGCTGACCCGGCGCGAAGCCGCTCGCAGCGATCAGGACGTTGGTTCCCGCAGGGCCCATCGGTGGCGTGACGGTCGTGATGCGGGGCTGAACGGTCAAGTTCGGTCGGTAGGCTTTCAGACGGGACGTTCGGCCCTCGACGACCAGTTCCGCCGGTCCCACGATCAGGTCGTTCGGCAGCCCGATCTGCGTGGACAGCTTGCCTTGTGCAGTCGCCTGATCTCCGCCGAGGATCGTCGTCACGGCGACGCCCTGGATCTGGAACGTCACCCGCTCGGACGCCCCGAAGCCCTCGCCGCTCACGCGTAGCACGTCGCCGGGACCGACGAACGCAGCGGTCGCCTCATCCAACGTGGGCACGATCTGGAAGCGCGTCTCATACCGGCGTTTCGACTCGACGCCTAGGAGCACGATCGGACGTGCGCTCGCCGGTGCGTCCGGTATCTCAACCGGCGCGAAGAGCACCTGCCCTGAGGCGTCGGATCGTGCCGGCGCTCCGATGTCCACGCCGTCGAGCGTGATCTGGACATCTTCATTGGGCAGAAAACCCGCCGCGGAAACGGTTGCCACGGTCCGAGGGGGTCCGCTGGATGGGTTCAGCACCATGCCAGCGCCGACGGAAACCGACAAACCCTTGGTCTGAACGCGCTCGGAGCCCTCGACCAGCACGCCCGACTTCGTGACCAGCGTGATGCTGCCTGCGTCGAGACCCATCGTCGCGATCCCTGCCCGAGCTGCGCGGAAGCGGATCGAGACGAGCACGCCGTCGCGGAACACCTCGGAGTCGCCGACGTTGCGGCTGGTGGTCAGCGCGAGCGTCCCGCCCGCCTCGAGCACGCTGATCAAGGGCGGGAAGCGAGCCGCCGTCAGGAAGAGCTCGCCGACCTCAGCCGCGATGTACTCCAATCGTGAGCTGTCGTACGTGAGCTTCGCACTCGCCCCAAACAAGGGCGTTGCGTCGGTGACCCGAAGATTCACGCGGAAGGTGTCGCCCGCGTTCAGCAGCGGCAGGTCCGTCTGAAGCTCGACCAGCGGCGTCGCTGACCGCGCGAAGCCGACCTCGAAAAGCCATCCGAGGGCGGCGAGACAGGCGATCAGGAGTCGGGCGCGAGTTGCCTGTTTCTGGTACGCCAAAGTCTGGCTCCTGCTAGAAGCGATCCGCTCAGCGCAAGCAAGCCGTGTCATGGGATCACGATACCACGGCGAAGTGACACGCGAAAGGCGTCAGGGCTCCACCGTGACCAGGTCGCGGAGCTTTCCGAGCGTCTTGGGTCCGATGCCGCGCACATCGATCAGGTCGTCCACGCTGTGGAACCCTCCCGCCTCCTTGCGATACGCGATGATCCGCTCGGCGAGCACGGGCCCGATGCCCGGCAGCGTCTGCAGGGTGGCGCTGTCCGCCGTGTTCAGGTTGACGCGCGTGGCACGATCCTGCACGGCGTCGGCGGCTGAAGGCGCAGGCGCGACCTGTGTCTCGGTCGGCGCGGATGGCGGCTTTGGAACCGGCGAGGCGGGCTCCTCGGCTGCCTCGCTCTCAACCCCGTTCAGGGGCTCGTCGAGGACGAAGTCCGGGGGTCCGTAGAACCACTCGGGGCGTGCGCGACGGGCAAGGCTCACTCCGGCGCCAATGAGCGTCACGACCATCAGGGCTGCCAAGATGCGCTTTTCCCCGGCTGTGAACTGGTTCCACATGGGTCTTCTCGGTCACGAGTCGAGTCGCACGACATGGCACTCGAAGGGTCGGAGCTCGTACCGAACGCCCTCGTTGGGGCTGTCCGGCACGCAGATCAGCGCCACCACGCCGCGTCGCGCGTGCTCAGCAACGCGGGGAATGAGCGGCACGGCATAGACATGAAGCAGCTCGATGGCATCGAGAACCACTGCATCGGCACCAGAGAACGCCGACTCCAAGGCGTCGGCGAGCGCGATCCGCAGGAAGACGCGCGTCTTGTCGGGATCCGCTGCGAAATCCGCGAGATCGCCCTCGCGCTTGAGCGCGTCGAGGAGCGCGCGGTTCAGCGCATGGACTCTCCGCTCCGGGTCGTCGAAATGGCTTGCTAGCCAGTATCGGGCGAGCGTTGTCTTGCCCGAACCAAAGTCCCCGATGATGCAGATGGGCATGTTCGGGGGCCCGGACGCCAGGATCGACTCGATCTGGTCGAGCGCCCGTCGCTGCCCCGAGGTCAGTTCGATCGATCCCCACGGATGGGCTGACGGCGTCATCGTCCGAGTCGGAGGCTGAGGAGCCGCTTCAGGTCGGCGGTCGGTTCGGGGTGGTCATCGGATCGGATGTCGATGTAGCGATCGTTGAACCCGGCGTACCCGCCGTGGGCGCGCACGACGAGCAGCGCAGCCGATTGCTTCCCCCGCGAGTCGCCGCCGACCCGATCCCCCGCTTCGAGAGCGGCGAGGAGCCGTTCTGCCAACTCGCCCTGCGCGGCGTCAAAGGCTGCCGTCATCGCGTCGATGACGACGGCTCCGACGAGGATGTTCCCCTGTACGGCGCAGTTAGGACGGGCGTTGCCGCCCGCCCAACCCGTGCACCCGTCGCCGGTGAATGTGGCAGACCTGCCCTGGGCGTCGACGATGCCGACCTGCCGGAGGCGGGATTCGGGATCGCTCCGGGCGAGTTCGGCGAGAACCAGTTCCGGCGGCGCTCCGCCCGCGAGCAGGTTCAGCCCGGCAGGACCGTAGGACGTGTTCGCGTGGGACTGCGTGGCGATTGCGCCCACACCAGCCCGCGCCCAGGGAACCACCGAGCCCACGGCGAAGAACTTCGATGCCACAGCCACGCCGAGGTCGCCGTTGGATGGGTCCCGCGCCGCAATCGAGAACGTGCCGAACGGAAGCCAGTCGCGGTTCACCGACGGATCCCTTTCTACGTGTCTACGTGCGCGGCGGACAGGTGCGCCAGAGCTCGAGGGTTCCGTCCAAGTCACGCAAGCCCGGTGTCGTGCCGATGGCGGTGACGCATGCCGCTCCGGCGCACGTCCCAAGCTGAGCGCATTGCTCCATATCCCATCCCATGGCGACCCCGGCGAGGAACCCGCCGACGTAGGCATCGCCCGCGCCGGTCGTATCGACGACGGACACCTGCAGCGACGGCATCCGAACCGTCGCATCCGCGTTGCGGACGTAGCTGCCGTCAACGCCCAGCTTCAGAACCGCCGTACCCACGCCCAAGTCGAGGAGCGCTTCGGCGACATCTTCGACGTCGTGCAGTCCGGTCATCGCGCGGGCTTCCTCGATGCTCGGCAGGAAGTAGTCGACGTAGGGGAGCGATTCGCCGATCTTGTCGAGCCACGCGCCGGATGCGTCCCACGTCGTGTCGTAAGCCGTGACGATGCCGTTTTCGCGCGCCCAGTGCATCAAGCGAGTGGTCGGCGCGCCGTCGAGCTGCGGCATCAGGTTCGCTCCGGCGACGTGCATGACCGTGGAACCGAGGATGGTGTCGCGGTCGATATCGGTCTCCGAGAAGACGCCGTTGGAACCGATGGTGTGGTAGAAGGACCGCTCGCCGTCGCTAGAGACCACGACGAACGTGAACGACGTGCTCACTTCGGCAGTCCGGGACATGCCGCTGGCGTCAACGCCGTTTTCGTGAAGGTTCTGCACGACGAAGTCACCGAACGCATCGGAGCCCACCTTGCCGTACGCTGTTACCGGCACTCCCAGCCGCGCCAAGGCGATGCCCGTGTTGTTGGCGCATCCGCCGGTGTGGAGCGCCAAGCTGTCGAACAGCACCAGCTTGCCTCGTTCGGGAGCGCTGTCGATGGGTCGCCCGAGGGCGTCCACGACGTAAATGCCGACGCATGCGGCTCTACCGGTCGTCATTCCGTGTCCTTCGCTGGGCTCGGTGCGATGTTCGGCGTCTCGATCCGGTCGGCTGTTATATCAAGCGGCACGATGACGAGCAAGGCATGCGCGGGAGCGGAGCTCGCGCGCATGCCAACCACGGACGCCCCCCGCACCCACCCTACCCAATACGTCGTGTCGCCGGTCATCAGAGCATCCAGGAGCCCCTCGCGAGACCAGTAGCTGTGCAACGGCGTCGGCAGGCTGAGCTGAGACCAGAATGAGCGCCGCGTCTCGACGGCAGCGAACTCAATCGGGCGGTTCTCCCCCTCCCGCAAGCCGTCGACGAAAGCGGCTGCGCCCCCAGCGACCACGGCCCCTCGCTCGAAGGCGACGTTCATGTGGTTCGTGAGGCGCAGCGAGCCGTCGGGAGAGTCGGTCTCAACTGACAGGCTGCCGGGCGACGGCACGAACGCCTGCGCCTCCCAATGCCGCGCCTGATTGGGACCGGTGGACACGTCGCGGATCGTGCCGCCCGCGCCCCGGATGTCCGCAACCCAGACTCCCGATGGGCCCCCCGATAGCGCGGTCGGGTTCGGGTTCGTCGAAAACGGCATCACGAACGACGTGGCGTCGACCGGATCGACGGTCAGTGTCCCTCGCCAGTAGGCATCGCCGGATTCGGGATAGACGCGGAGGACACCCCATTCCTGGGCGGGTATGGAGCGATTACGGCTCCGCCATACGATCGGCGCTGCGGTGGCGCATACCGACAGCGCCAGCGCAACGCCCACCGCCCATCGGCGACGACGAGCGAAGAGCATCGCGAGTGCGCTGATACAGACCACCCATACCACTGTGACGAGGGCGAGTCGTCCGGAACGCGCCGGAGCGCTTTCCGGCAGGGCGTTGAGCCGGTCGACGAGACGCTGCCGTTGCGCGGGATCGAGTCGCTCCCAGGGGGCGAGCGGCTGCCTACGCACGGCGCCGAACACGTCGCGCCACAGGGCTGCCTCCATCGTCGGCGTGCACGCGGCGAGCGGAACCCCGACGTAAAGCGCTCGACCCATGCCGATGTCGCGGGCGGCGATGAGGGGGTTACCCTCGACGGTCAGGACGGATCGGGCCCCCG
>VGLH01000012.1 GCA_016866785.1 Candidatus Poribacteria bacterium | reverse complement strand
GAGCAGTATGTCCGCCAGGCTCAGGAACTTGCCCTGGCTCGCCAAGATGTAGGCAGCCCCGACTGCCACGATCCCTCCGACAAACGCGAAGGCGAGCATACCTCCCAGCCCGCTGCCAGACACCGCGGCCGTGCCGCCACTCGCTGTCATGCCCAGGAACACCGTGGCTCCCAACGATGCGCCTGGCGACACGCCGACGATGTAGGGCTCCGCCAACGGGTTCCGCAGCAGCGACTGGAACAACGCCCCGACGCAGGCGAGCGACATGCCGACGAGATACGCCGTCATGACGCGGGGAAGCCGGATGGACAGGTAGATGTAGTCGAACTCGCCGCCGCCGGACTGTCCCGTCGCCCATCGCGCCAGGATCGAGAACTGGTCGGCGAAGGAGATGGACACAGCTCCGACGGCGCACGCCGACAGAACGGCGATGAGGCTGCCGGCTCCCAAGGCTGCCAACACCCAGGCGGTGTGTACGCGCAGGGGCAATCGTAGGCGACTCATTGGCTCGGGTGGAGCAGTGCTGCCAGGGCAGTCAGCGCGACCGGGAGCCGGGGCCCGGGTCTGGCGGATTCGTCCGAGGAGAACACGTGCACGCGGTGGTTTCGCACCGCCGGCAGCGCCGGAAACCGTCTCTCGATCCACTGCGCTATGTCCGTGTTGGGAACCAGGATGACGTCCGGCTGTCGTTCCGCCAGCACTTCCTCGCTGAACTGACCGTACGGCACGCCGATGTCTGCCGCGATATTGTCGCCCCCGGCGAGCTGCATCAGGTCGTGGTGGAAGTTCCCCGGGCCCACGGTCGAGAGCGGCTCGTTCCACTGCGCCCAGAACACACGCGTTCGCGAGCCGCCGGAGCGGGCTTTCGCTTCCTGGACCGCGGCGTTGAAACTCGCGACGATCGCTTCCGCCTCTGGCTCCTTGTCGAACAGGACACCGAGGGCGTACACGGACTCCAGCAGATCGGAGAAGCTGGCTTGCGCGATGGCGAAGTACGGAATCCCGGCGCGGCGCAGCGGCTCTGCGGCGGCGTCGGTGAAGCTGGAGGCGCCGATCACGAGGTTCGGCTTCAGTGCCATGATCTTCTCAAAGCTCAGGTTGTAGTCGCCGACCTTGTCTTTCAGACCGGCTTCGGGCGGGTAATTGCAGTTGGTCGTGACTCCGACGACTTGATCGCCCAATCCCAACGCGAACACGACCTCGGTCGCGCTGGGCGCCACGGAAACGATCCTGCTGTCCGGCATCGCCTCGAACTCCGTGCCGGCGGCGTCTCGCACGGTCACGGAAGCCGCGCCGCGCGTCACCCAGGCTCCCGGGGCGAAGAGCTCCGGGTTCCTCGCCCCTGACGTCGAATCCGTGACATCGCCCTTGCGACATCCTGGGATCAGCGCCATCGCTGCCGCCAACAGACAGACCAGCCGAATCGTGTGTCGGAACACGCCAGCGTTCCCAAACATGGTTCTTCCTTGCCTCAACCAGTGCACGGCAGACCCGCTCACTTGCGATGTGAGAGGTACGTGGACAGCGCGAAGTCGAATGGCGTGGACGTGTCCATCAGGACGTAGTCGATCCCGTGCGCCCGGCATCCGTCTCGGTAGGTCGCGACGAACTGGTTCAAAGCTTCCAGGTAGCTCGCCTTGAGGACACGCGGGTTGGTCGCGAGCGTTTCGCCGGATTCGACGTCTCGGAAGATTGTTGGCTGCGTGAAGGGAAACGTCCGCTCCGACTCGTCCAGGATATGGAAGACGACCACCTCGTGCTTCATGTGCCGAAGCAGGCGGAGCGCCTTGAGCGTCGAATCCGGATCGGTCAGGAGATCGGACAGGAGCACGATGAGTCCACGCTTCACGAGTCGCGCGGAGAGCTCGTGAAGTGCCAGTCCGAGATCCGTGTCGGCGCCTGGGTCTATCGACTCGAGGGCGGAAAGCATCGCGCTCATGTGGGCTGGTGTCGCTCGAGGCGGGATGTAGACCCGGACGCGGTCGTCGACGGTCGCAATACCCACGGAGTCCCGCTGTCGCAGCATCAGATATGCGAGCGACGCCGCGACGTAGCAGGTATACTCCAGCTTGCTGCCCCGGTCCCGGGAATAGGTCATCGAACGACTGGCGTCGACGACGAGGTAGGCTCGGAGGTTGGTCTCCTCCTCGTAGCGCTTGATGTAGAACCGGTCGGACTTGCCGTAGACCCTCCAGTCGACGCGTCGAAGGTCGTCCCCAGGCATGTACTGCCGGTGCTCCGCGAACTCGACGTTGAAGCCCTGGTAGGGGCTCCGATGCATGCCGGTGATGAAGCCCTCGACGACCAGACGTGCGACGAACTCCATCCCTCCAAGGCGAACCAGCGCCGTCGGATCGAGGAAGCGATGCGGCATGTAGCCCTCTGGGAGTCGGCAGAACGAAGGGGCGTGCGGCTCAGACGGCACCCGAACCGCAACGCCCCAGACATCGCTTGCGCATGGCGACCTACTTCTTGGTCGCCTTCGGGTTCACCCTAAGGAATGCGGGGATATCCAGCGAATCGTCGCCCTCATGTGGCGCGACCGGTCGCGGTCGAGCCGTCGGCGTCGCCGAGGGCCGACCCACCGTGTCGCGGTCGTCCTCATCCGTGTCGAAATCCTTCTTGAGGATGCGGTTCAGGTCGACGACGTCGCCGGCGCTGGAGCGCGGCGTGGCGCGATGACCCGCGCGATGGTCGAACCCGGTGGCGATGACGGTCACGCTGACGTGACCCTCCATCTCCACGTCGGGGACGAGGCCGAAGATGATCTCGGCGTCTTCGGATGCCTCGTTGTGGATGATCTGCATCGCCTGGTCGAGCTCGTGGAGCGTGAAGTCCAGTCCCGCCGTCACGTTCACGAGAATGCCCGTCGCGCCACGGATCGACTGTTCTTCGAGGAACGGCGACGTGATCGCCTTCTCGGCGGCGATGGCAGCCCGGTTCTCGCCCTGGGCGGTGCCGATGCCCATCAGAGCGGAACCCGACCCCGCCATGATGGTCTTCACGTCGGCGAAGTCGAGATTGATCTCGCCGCTCTTCGTGATGAGGTCGGAGATGCTCTGGACGCCCTGCGACAGTACATCGTCAGCCCGGCGGAATGCCTGCATCAGGGGCGTCGACCGGTCCAGGTTCTCGAGCAGCTTCTGGTTCGGGATGATAATGAGTGCATCGGCGCCGGACTTGAGGGCGTCGAGACCCTCCTCGGCGACCATCTTCCGCTTCTTGCCCTCGAAGTTGAACGGACGCGTCACCACGGCGATGGTCAACGCGCCGGCTTCTCGCGCCATCTGCGCGATGATCGGGGCGGCACCGGTGCCGGTTCCCCCGCCCATTCCTGCGGTGACGAACACCATGTCGGCTCCCGCGACCATCTTCTGCAGGACTTCGTTATCCTCCTGCGCTGCCTTGCGACCGATCTCCGGATCGGCTCCCGCGCCGAGCCCACGAGTCAGTTCCGCGCCGATCTGGACCTTCTCGGCATGGTGACACATTTGGAGAGCCTGGACGTCCGTGTTCACGACATAGAAGCTCACGCCGTCCAGGTCCGACTCGATCATCCGCTTGACTGCGTTGCTGCCACCCCCGCCGACACCGATCACCTTGATCGTGGCGGCGTACTGCTGTTCCTGTTCAAACTCCAGCATCGAAAGCCCCTACTCCCGACGAACCCCAGCCGCTCTCGTCTACCAAAACGAGATCGGCTCCACACGCGACCCGACCGCCAGTGTAACATGGGCGCCCATGGGGCGCACCCTCGAAATGCCGTTCCCGGTTCAGCTTCCCGATGCGGATCGCAGCACGCCAAACCGCACCAAACAGGGAAAGGAGGCGGAAGGCGGATATCCGCCTTCCCCTCCTGTGATTCGATCTCGACCCTGGATGGGTGTCTGGACTAGAAGTAGTCCTCCTTCAGGTAGGAGTACCAGCTCTTCATCCTCTTAAGGATATTGTCGAACAGGTTCCCCTTGATGAACCGCTGGCTCCCCTTGCCGCTCCATCGTTCGCGCGTGCCGTGAAGCAGGAGCCCGACGCCCGTGGCGTGGATCGGCGAGTGGACTCGGTCGGACAGCCCTTTGAGCTGTCGCGGGTAGCCGATCCGGACCGGCATGTTGAACATCTGCTCGCTGAGCTCCTGGATGCCTTCCAGCAGAGCGCACCCGCCGGTGATGACGATGCCACCGGGCAGCATCAGCTTGCTGCGCCCTAGCTCCTGCAGGACGAGATCCATGATCTCGATGACGCGAGGCTGGATGATTTCTGCCACGTGTCGCCGCAGCGCCACCTTGGGCTTGCTCGACCCGAGCGTCGTGAGCGTGACGGTTTCGCGTTCGTCTACCGCGTCGACCAACGCTGCGCCGCTGTTGCGCTTCAGCGCTTCGGCTTCGATGGGGGTCATGCGCAGACCCATCGCCAGGTCGTTGGTGATGTGCCACCCGCCTATCGACAGCGAGGCGGTGTACATCAGCGACCCGTTCTTGTAGACGACGATGTCGGTCGTGCCGCTGCCCATGTCGATCAGGGCCGTGCCGATCTGCATCTCGTCTTCCGTCAGCACGGCTTCAGCCGACGCCAGGGGCTCCAGTACCACGTCCTCGACGGACAAGCCCGCGAGGTGAGCGCAACGAACCAGGTTCGCTGCCGACGTAACCGCTCCCGTCACGATGTGAACCGATCCTTCGAGCCGCACACCGGTCATGCCGATCGGGTCGCGAATGCCCTCCTCGCCATCGACGATGAAGCCCTGGGGCAAGATGTGCAGCACCTCGCGCTCGACGGGAATCGCCACCGCCTTGGCGGCGTTGATGCACCGTTCGACATCCTCGCGACCGATGACGTGCTTGTCGCCTGAGACCGCGACGAGACCCGTGACGTTCTGTCCCATCACATGTCCGCCGGCGATCCCGGTGTAGACAGAGCCGATCTGTACGCCCGCCATTATCTCCGCCTGTTCGACGGCTTGGCGGATCGACGCGGCGGTCTTCTCTATGTCGACCACCACGCCTTTGCGGAGACCCGTGGACTCGCAGACTCCGACGCCGATGATCTCGATGGCGTCCATGACGCCGCGGCTGACGTCCCCGATGATTGCGGCGATCTTGCTCGTGCCGATGTCAAGACCGACTACGATGTCCTCCCGCGCCATTCTGTCCTCCGCTCATTTGCGCTATGGATGATATGTATAGAGTGCTTTCGTAACGAGCGTCGTACCGCTCCTCAATCCACGGTCGTTGCTTGCGCGCGTCTGCGGATTGCGAGTCTGCGGCAACGTTCGCTCGCCGGACGTGCGATTCCTGTTCCTGATCGGCTCCAGCGGAGGCGACGGGTTCCTCGACCCGGGAACCTGCCCCAGACGCCGGAGACGGCGATGATTCCCTGCTGACATCCACGTGCGGAGACGATGGGGGCAGGGATGACGATGAGTCAGCGACGCTCGACGCGACGCCGTCAGCGTCCTCAAGTCCCGAGTATCGCGTCGGGACGGTAAGGAGGCGATGGACATAGACACGGTACAGGTTACTCAGGCCGGAACTCAGGTAACCCTCGGAGAACCACGCGGTAACTCCACGCCGAGCATGCTGGCGGAACGTGACGACCAACTGACCGTTCCCCAGCGCTCGGACACGCTCAATCGACAATGGACGCCGTTCGATCTCGTCACGCCGCAGCACACGCTCCGCAGGATCGCGCTCGACTCGCACGGTCCCGCTGCCGCCCTCGTCAGCGACAACCGCACGCACCGGCGGCAGAGGGTTCGGCACGAAATCCGACAGCGACATTCGAGCATTCATCGCGACTAGGTCCAGCGCCGATGCGAGGCTCGTCCCTTCGACATGCGCCACCGGTTCGCCGACGATAGCTAGGGGCCCCTCGACCCACGGTAGCCGACCGCTCTCACGTGCAAGCAGGACGGCATCCATTGGCGCCGGGGCCATCGGGTTTCTATGGGCGGGTGTGTGCGTCTGCGGTTCAGCTCGGAGATGCGACTCAGACCGTATCACGAATGGTCGCACCAACACAACGCCTTCTTCATCGACGATGTGCGTCTCGGAGCCGATCCGTACGCGAGCGACTGGCACGCGCTCGACGACGCGAATGACCGCCCTGCCCGGCATTTCGCGGGCGACCTCGACGCTCTTCAGATCGGGGTACGCCGTGCTCAGCGTCTCCTCGATCCTCTTGGGAACCACCTCCTGCATCGTCGTCGTGTTGATAACCAGCCCAGCGGAATCGATCAACTCGGATTCCGAGATGCGCTGGGCTCCTTCGACGGCGACCTGTTCCAGGAGGAACAGCTCCGATCCCCACGTCTTGGACGACCGATACTGGTACGCCTCAAAGCCCGCAACACCGACAGCCGCCATGGCGAGTAGGATCACGAAGTACCAACGATATCGTTTGGCACGCCGTTGCACGGTTCTGCGAGACAATCTGGAGCGTCGCGGCAACGCCGGCTGAGCGTCAGGACGGGTCGCACGTCTCGACGCGCGCTCCGTCCGGTCGCCTGCGACAACCGCCTGTGGCGGCGGCAACGCTCCGCGTCGGCGCTTCGGCCGCGGCACTGGAGCGCGATCCATGCCCAGGGACGAGCGCTTGTCGCGTCCGAACCCCTTCTCCCACGCCTCCGCCACCGACCCCTTACCGCGTCGGGCCCTGCGGACCGATGATCTTGACTTCGAGTTCAAGGTCAGCTCCAGTACTCTCCCGCACGCGCCGCCGAACCTCGTCGATCAGCGCATGAACGTCTCTTGCAGTAGCACCCTCTTCGGCGACGATGTAGTTCGCGTGGATCTCCGAGACCCTCGCCCCGCCGATGGCGAATCCCTTGAGACCGCATTCATCGATCAGCTTTCCCGCAGCTCCGACGTCCGGGTTCCTGAACACACAGCCCGCGCTCGGCATCGACAGCGGTTGCGTCGCTCGGCGCTGGTTGTAGTATGACTTCGTGCGGCGTTCGACTTCGTTGGGGTCATCCGGCTCCAACGCGAAGAGCGCTTCCGTGGCGCACACGTAGTCTCCCAGCGACGATGTCCTATACGCGAACTTGAGCTCGGACGCTGTCAGCACGCGGAGGCGGTATTCCCAATCTAGCGCCTCAGCGTCCACAACCACGTCAGCCATGCAGCGGCCGTGGGCGCCGGCGTTCATTCGGACGCCTCCGCCGACGCTCCCCGGAATGCCGAAGGCGAACTCGACGCCCGCCAACCCGTGCTTCGCAGCCTCTTTGCTGAGCACGCTCATCGGCACGCTCGCTCCAGCACGGAGCCTGCTGCCCTCGATTGAGACGGATTCGAACCTTTTGCCCAGGCGGAGAACGATGCCGCGGAAGCCATCGTCATCCACCAGCAGGTTTGTGCCACGCCCAATCGCCAGCAGCGGCACGCTCTCTTCTCGAACGATCCGAGCGACCGCTTCGAGCTGGTCCCGCGTGTCCGCCCAGACGAAAGCATCGGCGGGTCCTCCGATCTTGAAGGACGTGTGCCGCGACAGCGGCTCATCCCAACTGATGCGGAGTCCGGCGATGCTTTCCAGTCGGCGCATCCAAGCCGCGCGCACCTCACTCAAGGGCGGTTTCCTCGGCGTTCAACCACTGCAAGAACTCGGCGCCTACCTTCCACACATCGCCTGCTCCGACCGTCATGACCGTGTCGCCCGGAGCGACCTCGCGCTTGAGGTCTTCGATTAGTTGCGGCCTTGACGATGCTGAAATGACGCAACGATGACCGTGTTCACGGATCGCCGCCACCAGTCCTTCTCCGCTGACGCCCTCGATGGGTTCCTCGCCAGCTCCGTAGATTTCGGTGACGTAGACGACGTCCGCCTGATAGAACGAACGCGCGAACTCAGCGGACAGATGGTGAACGCGATGGTAACGATGCGGTTGAAAGACGACCACCAGCCGACGCTCCGGGTAGCCGGCTCGCGCCGCTGCAAACGCCGCGCGAAGCTTCGCGGGGTTGTGGGCGTAGTCGTCGACGATCAGAACGCCTTGCGCTTCGCCGACCACCTCGAAGCGACGGCGCACTCCCTGGAACGCGCCCAACGCGTCCGCCATCGTCGTGAACGGCACTCCCATTTCGAGCCCAACGCTGATCGCTGCGAGCGAGTTCAGCACGTTGTGCTCACCGGGCAGGTGCGTCCTCACCTTGCCCAACACGTTGTCCCGGTAGCGGGCGATGAACTGGGTGTTGACGCCGTTGAACATGAGGTCCGACGCGGTCACATCGGCGTTGGTCGCGATGCCGTAGGTCATGAAGCGCCGTTGAACCTGGGGGATCAGCGCCTGGATGTTCTCCTGGTCGAGGCACAGGACCGACATCCCATAGAACGGCACCCGGTTCACGAAGTCGAGGAACACTTGGCGGATTTCGTCGATGTTCCTGTAGTAGTCGAGGTGGTCCGCGTCGACCGAGGTAACGACCGCGATTGTGGGGTCGAAGCGCTTGATGCTGCCATAGGCTTCGTCAGCTTCGACGACCATCAGTTCGCTCTTTCCGGCTCGCGCGCCGGAGTCGAGGTGCACAAGCCGTCCGCCGTCGATCACCGTCGGGTCTAGCCCTGCATGCTCGAGAACCGTGCCGACGAGGGCAGTCGTCGTTGTCTTGCCGTGGGTTCCTCCGACAGCGATCGAATACTTGAGCTTCATCAGCTCAGCCAGCATCTCGGCGCGGGCGATCACGGGTATCTTCCGCCGACGAGCTTCGACGATCTCCGGGTTGGATTCGGGCACCGCTGAGGAGACGACGACGACGTCCGCGCTGCCCAGGTTCTCGGCGCGATGCCCGATTGCCACAGCCGCTCCCAGGCTGCGCAATCGACTCGTGTTCTCGCCGTCGGCGAGATCGGATCCGCTGACCGCCATGCCGTGCGTCATGAGTATTTCAGCGATGCCGCACATGCCGGAGCCGCCGATGCCGATGAAGTGGATGGTGCGCGTCTTGCCGAACATCTCAGCCCCCCAACTCGCGGTCAGCGCTACAGGTATCTCTCGATGGCGTCCGCCAGGACTCGCGTTGCATCGGGTCTGGCAATGGAACCCCATGCCGCGGACATCGCACCCAACCTCGCGTCGTCCGTCAGGAGCGACGTGATCGTCCGCGCGAGCGCCTGCGCATCCAGCGGCGATGACTCCATGACGACCCCGGCTCCCGCTCTGGCTGCCGCTGCCGCGTTCCTGGGCTGATCCTGGGAACCGGGCAGCGGCACGAAGACAGCCGGGACGCCGCACACAGCCAGCTCAGATACCGTCATCGCCCCCGCGCGGCACACGACCAAATCGGCTTCGGCGTAGACCGCCGCCATGTCCGTGATGAAGGCTTCGACACGGACATCGTGCGTCGCGCAGAGCGCGCCCACGTCTTCGGAAACGGGGTCGTCATTCAGCGACTGCTTGTAGGCTTCCTGAATCGCCGAATGGTCGCCGTGTCCGGTCTGATGGACGATCCGCACCGACATCCGCCGCAGTTCAGGCAGCGAGGACACGATCGCGTCATTGATCTGTCGAGAACCCTGGCTGCCGCCGAGGACGACGAGTGTGCGCACTTCGTTCCGTCCTTGCCGCTCACGCCTTCGGTGAGCAACGCCGAGGATATCGGGACGGATCGGGTTCCCGCTCACGCGCGCCTTCGACGATCCGAATCCGGCGACCGCATCTGGGAAACCGACGTGGACCTCCGTCATCGACTTTCCCAGCCAGCGGTTGGTCTTCCCAGCCAATGTGTTCGATTCGTGGATGATCGTGGGTATGCCCTGTCGCGCCGCCATCGCCAGGAGCGGTCCGCAGACGAAGCCTCCCGTGCCGAAGACCGCTGCGGGGTTCTCACGCCGCAGGACGCTTCGGACCTGCACCAACGAGCGACCCAGGGTCGCGAGCGCAGGAATCCATCGCACGCTGAGACGACCGGGGAAACCGGCGGCGGCAACCGAAATGAATCGATATCCGGCATCCGGCACCATCTGAGCCTCGATCCGCGATCTGCTCCCGACGAAGGCGATGTCGATGCCCAGGTCCCGGGATCGGAGTTCATTGGCGACCGTGATAGCAGGGAGCACGTGACCCCCCGTTCCTCCAGCCGCGAACAAGACGCGCTTCATCGTTCCGCCTCGTCGGGTTGGGCGTAGCGCGACACATTGAGCAGCATGCCGGCTGCGATGAGCGTCATCATGAGCGACGACCCGCCATAGCTGATGAACGGCAGCGTGAAGCCCTTCGTCGGCAGGAGACCCAGCACCATGCCGATGTTCACAATCGCCTGAAGGCACAGCAGGATCGTCACGCCGAACGCGAGCATCTGCATGAACGGATCGCGGACCCGGTACGAGATCATGACACCGCGCGTCGCGAGCGCTGCGAAGAGCGCAATGACCGCCGCTCCGCCGATGAACCCGAGCTCTTCGCCGATGACCGCGAAGATGAAGTCCGTATGGGGCGCAGGCAGGTAGAACAGCTTGTAGATGCCTTCGCCCAGACCGGTTCCCCACAGACCACCGGCGCTCAGTGCGTTATACGACTGCCAAATCTGATAGCCCTTGTCGTCTGGCGTCGGAGCGGTTCCCCCGATCCACTTCACGAACGACGTGACGCGCTGGAACCGGTAGCTGTCCGAAACGATGAGCAGGTACGCCGGTATCGCCGCCAGAATGCCCAGCAGAACGACGTGCGACACGCGAGCGCCACCCGCGAGCAGCATCGTGAAGACCACAGCGCAGATGAGCACCGCCGATCCGAAGTCCGGCTGGAGGATCAGGAGCCCCACGACGACGAGCATGACGATCACGTTCGGCAACACGCCTTGGAAAAGGCTCCGCACGCTCTTGTTGCCGGAGCTCAGGAACCGCGCCACATAGATGATGAGCGCGATCTTGGCGATCTCGACCGGCTGGAACGGGAAGATGAACAGCCGTATCCACCGATGGAAACCTCCTTTGCTTGACGAGATGCCCGGCACAAACACCAGGATCAAGCCGATGAGGGACGCCAGGAGGATCGGCTTGGCGTTTCGGGAGAAGAAGGTCATCGGCACGCGCATCGCCACGACGCCGCCGATTGCGCCGAGCGCTGCGGCGATCAGTTGGATGCGGAAGTAGTTGATGGTGGACCCAGCACGATCCGCGGACATGGCGGCGCTCGAGCTGTACACCATGACCAAGCCGATTGCCGTCAAACTGACGATACAAAACGCGAGGAACGGGTCCACCTGCAGCCAGAGCGGCAGACGCGCCTGGCGAAGACGCGGCGCGCGCTCTTCCGCCAGCGTCTCCCTGGCAGCCCGGAACGACTGCCGCGCGCCTTCGTCAACCCAGTTCTCGGACGGCTTGCTCAAACGCATCCCCGCGTTCCTTCCAGTTCGCGAACAAGTCGAAGCTCGCGTGTCCGGGAGACATGAGGACCGTGTCCCCGGCGAGAGCGACGCGCGATGCGATCTGAACCGCCTCGTGCATCGTCGAAGCTGTGCTGAGTGGAACGACTCCCGAGAACGACTCTGCCAGCCGAGACGTGTCCTTGCCCAGAAGAACTAGATGGCGCGCTCGGTCTTTGACGGGCTGCAACAGGAGACCATAGTCGTTGCCTTTGTCTACGCCGCCCATGATCGCGACGATACGCCCATTTTCGCAGTCTGTCGCATCGAACGCGGCGCGAACCGCTGCGATATTCGTCGCCTTCGAATCGTTGATGTAGCGGACGCCGTGTATCTCGCCCACCAACGCGTAGGCGTGAGGGATGCCTCGGAACCGGCGTAGCACGCCGCGAACTGCCTCGGAATCGACGCCCAGCGGCATCGTCGTGGCAATCGTCGCCAACGCGTTCAGCACGTTGTGCTTGCCGGGAACGCCGATGTCAGCCACTGAAGCCACGACGGTTTCCGTCCCGCCCTCTCGCCATATCAGCAAGTGACCGTCGAGTGTCGCGCAAGTCGGTTCGCCGTGTTTCACGCCGAACGCGATGCGGCGTCCGGCGCTGGATGCCGCGATACGCATCGCCACGGGATCGTCGGCATTCGCGACGATCAGATCG
Organism: Candidatus Poribacteria bacterium; assembly: GCA_016866785.1. NCBI lineage: Bacteria > Candidatus Poribacteria > Candidatus Poribacteria bacterium. The sequence goes on along the minus strand of VGLH01000012.1, from coordinate 38,329 downwards.
TCTGGGCGCTGGTTCTCCGTGATCCGCGCCTTCGCAGCGACGTATTCGCCCATCGATGCGTGGCGATCCAAGTGGTCTGCGCTGATGTTCAACACGACGGCGACGGACGGTCGGAACGTCTCGATGCTCTCGAGCTGGAAGCTGCTCACTTCGGCGACGATTGTGTCGTCCGCGCGGCTTTCCATCGCTTCGGCGCACAGAGCGATGCCGATGTTCCCCGCGACGCGCACCTGAGAGCTCAAACCGTCGCTGAGCGCGTGTCCGATGAGAGTCGTCGTCGTGGATTTCCCCTTGGTTCCCGTGATCGCGACAAATGGAGCCGATGTGAGCCGGTACGCCAGTTCGAGCTCGCCGATCGTCGGGATTCCCGCGTCGCGAGCCGCCCGCAGCATGGGCAGGTCGTACGGCACGCCTGGTGACATGACGACGAGCTGCGTGTTCTCCACCAACTCGAGAGGATGGCTTCCGTACACTCCGCGAACGCCGCGAGTGGCGGGATCATCGGACAACAACTGGAGCTCGGTTCCCAGCTCGACTTCGGGGCGGACATCGTTCGCGACGACGGCTGCTCCCAGACGCGACAACACCTGAACCGCCGCGACGCCACTCACCCGCCCGAGCCCGACGACGAGAACCCGGAGCCCGGCGAACCGCGAGCGATCCGACATGTCGTGCGGCTTCAGGACGTGCAGTGGCATGGGTGCGATGACCTGGGCTAGCGCAGTTTGAGCGTGCTGACGGCGACCAGGAGCAACAGCGCTGCGACGATCCAAAACCGGACCGTCACCTTGGGTTCGGGCATACCGCCCTTTTCGAAGTGGTGATGCAGCGGCGACATGCGGAGCAGGCGTTTGCCGCCCGTGCGCTTGAAGTAGAGGACTTGCGCGATCACGGAGACGGCTTCGGCGACGAAGATGCCGCCCATGATGACGAGCAGCAGCTCTTGCTTGATCGCCACCGCCATCGTGCCGATCGCCCCGCCGATCGCCATGGAACCCGTGTCTCCCATGAAGACCTGGGCTGGGTAGCAGTTCCACCAGAGGAACCCGAGCCCGGCTCCTACAAGCGCCGTCCCGAAGATGACCAACTCCCCGGAGTCCGCGTTGTGAGGAATCGCCAGGTAGGTCGCGACGTCGAGGTGACTCGTGAGGTAGGCGAGGATCGCCAACGTCCCGACCACGAATATGGAGCACGTGATGGCAAGACCGTCGAGTCCGTCCGTCAGATTGACCGCGTTCGCCGACCCGACGATGGCGATCATCGCGAACGGCACATAGATCCAGACGGGCAGTTCTGGATGGACCGTCTTGAAGAACGGCACCGCCAGCGTCGTCGGCGACGACATCGTGCCTGAGCCCACCTCAGTCATGTAGATGGCGATTACGGCTGCCCCGACGAACTGTAGAGCCAGCTTCGCTTTCCCGGTCAGTCCGAGCGATTGCTTCTTCTTGATCTTCGACCAGTCGTCAAGGAACCCAATCGTCCCAAACCAGACGACAGCGAACAGCGCCATGTGGATGAATGGATTGCTCAATCGGGCCCACAGAACCGTGCTCGCCAACCAGGCTCCCGCGATGAGCAAGCCGCCCATGGTCGGCGTGCCCTGTTTCGAGTAGTGCGACTCGGGTCCCTCGCGCCGGATGTACTGCCCGAATTTGAGCTTCTGCAGCCAGCGGATTGTCGCCGGTCCCAGCAGCAGCACCAGTAGGAACGACAGGATTGTCGCATAGACAGCCCGAAACGTGATGTACTGGAACAGGCGGAACGCAGACACGAATGGTTGCAGTTGCTCGTACAGCAGAAAATAGAGCACGCGATCATCTCTCCTGGGCTGTCAGCGACTGCAGAATCGACTCCAGCTTCACACCGCGCGACGCTTTGAGCAGCACCACGTCTCCCGGTTCCGTCCCGTCCTGGATGGCGGAGGCAACGTCTTCCGACGAAGAGCAGCGCAGAATGGCGTGTATTCTCGACCCGTGCGCAGCCTGTGCCATCGCATCGGCATGGGGACCCATCGGCACGAACACGTCGCAGGCATCGGGAGTCAACTCAGACGCGACGCGCTCGTGCAACGAGGGCGATTCCTCGCCCAGTTCGAGCATTTCGCCGAGCACGATCCACTTCCGACCGGACGCGCCGAGAGCCCGCATGAACGCCCACGCGGCCCGCACGGACGCGGGGTTGGCGTTGTAGGCGTCGTTGTAGACCACGACGCCGCGCACCTCGACGCGCTCCATCCGCATCTTGGGCGGGCGAGCGTCGCGGAGACGAGCGCAGATGGCATCGGCGTCGACGTTCATGAGCGTGCCGATCGCCGCTGCCGCCAAGGCATTCGAGACGTTGTGGGAACCGGGCGTCGAGAGTTGAACACGCATCGGCGAGCCGCCCAGGATGCTCAGCTCGAACGATGGGATCGCCTGGGAGTCGAGAGTTATGTCGGTTCCACGAACATCTGCGCCAGTGGACGAGCCGAACGTCAGGGGATGCCTGCACCGTGGAACGAGCGCGGCGACGAGCGGGTCGTCTGCGTTCAGGATGGATCGATCCGTCGCGAGCGGGAGCTCGCTCTTTTCGCGCAGCACACCCTTTTCGTCGCCGAAGAACTCCGTATGCGACGCCGTGACGTTGAGAAGAACTCCGACGTCGGGAGTCGCCAGATCGACGAGCGACGCGATTTCCCCGGGATGGTTCGTGCCCAGTTCCAGGACGACGTATCGATGGTGCGGCTCGAACCTCAACAACGTGCGTGAGACGCCCAGAACGTTGTTGAAGCTCGCCTCCGCCTTGAGCGTGTCGGTTCCCAGGATGGCTGCCGCGAACTCCTTGGTCGTCGTCTTTCCGTTGCTGCCGGTGATGCCAACCACGGGAACCGCGATGCTGTGCCGCGTTTCGCGCGCCCAGCGAGTCAGCGCCTCGGTCGTGTCATCGACGCCGATCAGCACGACATCCCTGTCGTTCAGGTCGATGCCACGATCACGCCGCACGACTGCGCCACGGCAGCCCCGACTGACGGCGTCGGCAACGTAGTCGTGCCCGTCGAACCGTTCGCCAGCGAGAGCGACGAACAGGTCTCCGGGCGCGGCAGTCCGGGAGTCGGTCGAAACGGACGTGAAGGCGGTGTCCGCAGGACCCCGGAGGACAACGCCCTGGGTGGCTTGAGCGATACGCTCAGCGGAGAGATTCACGATGATTCCCTGTGCGAGCCGCGAACCGGCTCAGCCGCGATCGAGGTAGCGTCTCGCGACCTCTCGGTCGTCGAAGTGCGTCTTCGTCGTGCCGACGATCTGGTAGTCCTCGTGTCCCTTGCCCGCAATCACGACAATATCGCCGTCTCGTGCCATTGAGATGGCGCGGGCGATGGCTTCTTCGCGGGCTGCGATCGAGACCGCCGAGGCGTCGGCGTCGATGCCTGCCACGATCTGGTCGATGATCGCCGCCGGGTCCTCGGTTCTCGGGTTGTCCGACGTGACAATCGCGACGTCCGCCAGGCGCGAAGCGATCTCGCCCATGATCGGACGCTTGGTCGCGTCGCGGTCCCCTCCACATCCGAACACCACGAGCAGCCGGCGTGGGTTCAGCGAACGCGCGGCGAGAAGCAGCCGTTCCAGCGCATCGGGGGTGTGGGCGTAGTCGACGACGACTGAGAAGGGGCGTTCGCTCGGAACCGGCTCGAATCTTCCTGGAACCGCGCCGAGGGCTTCGACACCCGCAGCCAACGTATCGTCGTCGAGCCCGAAGCCAATGCCCACCGCGACAGCCGCCAAGGCGTTCGACACGTTGTAGTCGCCCAGAAGTCGGAGATGGATCGGGACTCGCCGCTCTTCGTACTCGAGGTCGAACCGGGAGCCCTCGCGCGTCGACCGGACGTTCGTCGCCCGCACGTCGGCAGCAGGTGACAGACCGAATGACAACAGTCTTGCGTGGCGCTGTGCCACGGCTGCCCGGGCGAAGTCCGGGAACGACGGATCGTCTCGGTTCAGGGCGATGACCGCTCCCGGCTTCAGTTGTCGGAGGAGAACCAGCTTGGCGTCTCGATAGGCTTCCATCGTCTTGTGGAAGTCGAGGTGATCCTGCGTCAGGTTCGTCCAGATCGCGGCGTCGAAGAGGACCTCCTCGACGCGGTGCGTGCAGAGCGCGTGCGAGGACACCTCCATCGCGACGGCACGGTCGCCCGCTATCAGGGCGTCGCGCAGCAGTCGGTTGAGCTCCAACGCGTCCGGCGTGGTGTTCGGCGCTTCGACAAGCTCGCCGCCGATCTCGTGTCCGATGGTGCCGAGACGGGCGCATGGGGTTCCGCTTGCTTCGATCAGCTCCTGAACCAAGTGAGCGGTGGAGGTCTTGCCGTTGGTTCCGGTGATACCGACCATCCGAAGCCCGTTGGCAGGATTCCCGAAGAAGGTCGACGCGAGACGGGGCAGGGCCCGACGCGTGTCCCCGACCCGAATCCATGTGGCGTCAGTATGGGCGATGGGTTCTTCTTCGGCGATCAACGCCGTGGCTCCGAAAGCGATCGCCTGCGAGACGAATGCGTGTCCGTCGAACCTCGCCCCACGGATCGCGACGAACGCCGACCCCGGCGTGCACTTCGTGTGGTTCGCCACCAGGTCGATGATGAGGCGCGCAGAATCGCCCGTGACGACTGCGCCCGGAACCCCCATGACGAGCTCGGAGACTGTCATCTGCCTGCGGTCCCTGTGGACGGCAAGGAGTCGCGTGCGGCAATCGCGGGACTGGCAACCGCGTCTGGAACTAGGCTGGGAGCCTCGCTGCGGCTGCGTCGGAACTCCTGTCCCTCCGGCATCCGGGGCATCTGCGCCTCGAACACGTCACCAAGCCGCTCGAAAGCGTTGATTTGGGTCGCCACACGCTGGAAGACCGGCGCTGCCACCTGCCCACCGTAGTGAAGGCCATGCGGCTCGTCGATCACGATGAGCATTGAGTAGCGCGGCTTCTCAGCGGGCCAGTAGCCGACGAAGCTGCTCATATACTGCCCGTGTTCGTATCCGCGTTGGCTTTCGCTGGCTTTCTGCGACGTCCCGGTCTTTCCCGCGACGCGGATCCCATCGAGCTTGGCTGCCGTTCCTGTGCCGCGCTCGACGGCTCCGACGAGCACGTCCGTCGCAGCTCGCGCAGCCGACTCGCTGATCGCTCGCCCGACCTCAGTACGCGACGACTGCTCAACCACGACGCCGTCAGCGTCGACGATCTCCTTGACGATGCGCGGCTTGAGCAGGACTCCGCCGTTCGCGATCGCGTTGACGGCGTTCAGCATCTGGAGCGGTGTCACCGACACACCTTGCCCCCACGGTGCGAAGTACATTCCGTAGTAGACGCTCGGATCCGTGAGCTGAACCATGTTGCCGCGACGCTCGTACGGGATGTCGATGCCCGTTGTCGCCATCAGCCCCAGTTTCCGGGCGTATGCGGCGTACTCCTGCTGGCTGAGCCGCTGGGCTGCCTTCAGCGTGCCGATGTTGCTGGACTTCTGAATGACCTCAGCGAACGTCAAAGGTCCGTATGGGTGGGCGTCTCTGATCGTCTTGATCTTGGGGTGGGGCTTGTAGCTCCCGTTCTCGCAGTGGATCGTTTCGGTCAACGGCATACGACCGGAATCGAGCAGCGCTGCCAATGTCACGACCTTGAACACGGATCCGGGCTCATAGGGCCACCACGTCGCGCGGTTACGTCGGACGACCGGCGCGATATCCGGGTCGTTGTAGTGGTTCAGGTCGTAGTCTGGGATGCTCGCCATCGCGAGCACTTCGCCGGTGCTGGGATCCATGACGATTCCGACGCCGCCAGCGGCTTCGAACTGGGCGATCTGCTTCGTCAGCTCCGTCTGCAGTGTGTACTGAATCCGCTCGTCAATCGTCAGGACGACGCACTCGCTGCTCTGTGGAATTTCGGCAGCGACTGCGACCGGATCAATCGACCTTCCCTTGCCGTCCTGCAGCGTTCGCGTGGCGACGAGTCGCGACTTCAGTCGGCTGTCGTACGCGAGCTCGACGCCCTCCATGCCTTCGCCGTCGATGTTCGTGAACCCGATGGTCTGCGCGGCGAGCGAACCCCGTGGGTAGAACCGTCGTTCCTCTGGCTCATACACGAGGGCGCTGCGCGGGAACCACAGCATCTTGATGGCGCGCAGCTCGTCCTCGATGGCGAGGATGTTGGCGAACTCGATCCTTCGCTGGATCCACTCGAAGCCTCGTGGGCTTTCGAGCGCGTTGCGCACGGACTCGACCGTTTGGTCCGTGTGACGAGCGACGATCTCGGCGACGCGCTGTACCCGCTCGGAAACGACGTCGGGAGACTTCCCGCCGCGAGTGATGAGATCGCGGTAGAACTGAGGATACGCCCCGATCGAGTAGACCGTCTTGGTCACGGCGAGCTCGTGGTGGCGGCGATCCAACACCGCTCCGCGCTTGACCATGCTCGTGACGATCGCGCGCTCCTGCTTGCTTCTCGCGTCGAACCGATCGCTCTGCGCCCATTGGACCTGGAACAGACGCCCCACCAGCACCACGAACAACACCTGCGAGACGGCAAGGAGGATGCGGAGCCGTTTGTCGAAGGGGACCGGGCTCATGGCTGTTGCTCCGTCTGAGGTGCTGCCCGCTCGACGCTATGGCTCTGGTTCCCAACGAAAGGGACCTTCAGCGGGAGCAGCCCGGCTTGCGTCGTTGGGGCGGCAGAAGCCGTCGTCGATGCCGTGGGACCGGCGGCGCTGGACGCGCTAGGACCTGGCACCCGACTGGGGTCCAGTGGCGCGAGCACTATCGGTGGCAACTCCGGTCTCACGAACCCGAGGCGGCTCGCCATCGCATCGACGTTCGCAAGCGCCTTGAGCGACTCGCTCTCGATGTGGAGTTGGTCGATGTGAGACCGGACCAGCGATATCTGGTTCTCCACGTCGGGCAGCGTGTAAGCGATGTGCCGCCGAGCCTGAGCGAACCAGGCTTGGGCGATCCCGACAGGCAGCAGCAGGGCCCAGACGAAGTAGTAGCGGACGAAACGTCCTCGTGCCTTCCGCAACGCGTCGTCTGCCGACCGTCGTGCGGGCGACAACGACTCGTTCGGCGTGGCTGAGGCGGATGAGCGATCAGGTCTCATCGGGTGGAATGCCTTCTGATACCGGCACACCTGCCGGTCCAACACGTCGATGATCGGCGCCGGAGCGCCGCGAGTCCGTGCGCTTCGTGTCAGACTGCCAGACGTCGAATGGCTCGGAGCTTGGCGCTCCTCGCCCGAGGGTTCGACGCCACCTCGTCTGCCGATGCGACGACGGGCTTCTTGGTCAACAGCTCGAACTCGGCGGCGTCAACGCCCACTCCTGCGGCGCCGCGCAGCCGATGCTTCACGACGCGATCCTCCAAGGAGTGGAATGCGATGACGCACAGCACACCGCCTGCCTTCAGCCGACGAAGCGCGGCGTCGATTCCTGCTTCAAGGGCGCTCAACTCATCGTTCACCGCGATACGAAGCGCCTGGAAAGAGCGCGTCGCCGGGTGGATCCTCGCCCTTGGGTTGCCCCGTGGTCGCGGCACGCATCGGTCGATCACGCGAACGAGGTCCGCCGTCGTAGACAGAGGCTGCTGCGCGCGGGCGCTGACGATGCCGGTCGCGATGCGCCTCGACCAACGCTCCTCGCCGTACGTCCGCAGAATCCACTCCAAGTCGTCTCGGCTCCACCTATTCACTACGTCGGCTGCGGTCTCTCGTGTTTCGGGATTCATCCGCATATCGAGCGGTTCATCGCGTAGAAACGAGAACCCCCGCTTGGAGTGTTCAAGCTGGTATGAGGACATACCGAGGTCCATGAGGACTCCGTCGACGCTGCCGACTCCTGCGGCGTCCAACGCCGCCCCAAACATGGCAAAAGACCCGGAGTGCCACCGGACGCGGTTCCCGTAGGACGCGAGGCGATCCCGTGCGATTGCCAGCGCGTCGGGGTCCTGGTCCATCGCCACGACCACTCCGTCGGGAGCCGTCGCTTCGAGGACAGCCGCCGAGTGTCCGCCTAACCCCACGGTGGCGTCCACGACCGTCATCCCCGGCATGGGGGAGAGGTACGTCAACACTTCGCCCAACAGCACCGGTCGGTGTTCCGGTATGGTCATCGGCTGAACGCCGCCTCAGGTGCCCGCGATTCCCGTTGCGCAGCAACACGTGAACCCGCGATGCGAGACAACACGCATGCCTCGCACTCACGAGTGAAGCACGAATAGACTACCTTGGGCATGTGGTGAACGGTGAGCATCTGGGTACCAGACAGACGGTCGTTAGCCGGACTTACGGACGGGCCCGAACGACGAAGACGATGGTCGGACCGCCCAGAGCCAACCATCCAGACTCGCCAACGACCATTGGCTATTGTAGAATCGTCGCATCCGCCAGTCAAGGTTCGGCGGGCTTGCTCAGCCGCCGCATGCGTCCGTCGGAGAACACCGTTGACAACCGTCGAACACTATCTGCGACGACGCGCCGAACGCACAACCGCCATCGCGCGGCGAGTGGACGGATGCGTGACTGCGAGAGAGATCGTCCAGCAGCCCTGGACCTGGATGCGCACGGCAGAGCTGCTCTCGGACGCGGCTCCCGAAGACCTGCGCGACCTGTCGGGTTTGAAGACCATCGTCTTCTGCGGCGCCGGCACAAGCGACTACGTCGGCAGAACGGTCGCCCCCGCTGTACGGTATCGTCGTGGCATTCCAGCGTACGCGTGCGCGACAACGGACATCATCGCAGAGCCCGATCGCGCCCTCCCGATCCGTCGCCCGGCGCTGATGGTTCACTTCGCACGGTCTGGGAACAGTCCGGAGAGCTGCGAGACGCTGCGAGTGGCGTTGAGCGAGGACACAGACGCCATTCGCCACTGGATCGTGACCTGCAATCCCGACGGACAGCTCGCTCAACTGGCGCTACGGCATCCCCGGTCCTACTCGCTCACCGTCCTGCCGCCGGAGACGCACGATCAGGGATTGGCGATGACCAGTTCATACACGAACATGGTGCTGGCGGGGTATTGGCTCGCCGACCCGGATGGGCTCATGTCGCTGACTGCCAAACTCGCCCGATGCGCCGAAGACCTCATCGACACGGAGTCTGACCGGATCTCGGATGCGGTTGGCGGAAGCCTCGAACGTGCCTTCTACCTCGGCACTGGCGGGCTGCACGCAGCAGCCACCGAGTCGGCTCTGAAAATGCAGGAGCTGACGCGCGGAACCGTGATGACGCAGTCAGAGACATTTCTCGGCTTCCGTCACGGGCCCATCGCCGCGCTTTCGGAGCGCGCGTTGGTTGTGGCATTTCTGTCGGCGTCCACGAGTCACGCGCGGAGGTACGAGAGAGACCTGCTGGCACAGGTGGCGGATACGCCGCGCATCCTCGTCGGTGAAGACTGCGACGCGCCCTCCGTACCGACGGACACCATCGTCTCGCCTCACGGATACTCGGACGTGCCTGACGAGTTCCGGGCTCCCATCGCCGTCGTCGTGGGTCAGATGCTCGGGGTCTTTCGCGCCATCGCGCTCGGGATCGATCCCGATGATCCGGCAGGGCCCAACGGGTCATACAGCCGTGTCGTGCAGGGCGTGACCATCCATCCCCATGTCGAGGCAGACGGATCCGGGATGCCGGGAGATCGCGAGTGAACCATCGAGTCCGGCGAACGTTACCGTCGGCAGACCGGTTGGCGGCAGCCGCGCTCGTCGTGCTCGCGGCACTCGCTTTCGCAAGCATTGGGTGCGACTCGCAGACGATCCAGAACCTTGGCGGCATCGAGGCTGCCGCGCAGCTCTACGCGGATGGGATCCGGGTCGAGGTTTTCCTGACCACCGACACGGGCAACCGCCTCTACTGGGAGAGCAGCATCCTTTCGAGCGTTGGCATGTCCCCTCTTCCGAGCTCGGAACTGGACACGCGCGTCAGCGTCTGGTCTCTGAAGAGCGGGCAGCGGCACAAGGAAATCTACCTCGGACGGCTTCGAGACCTGCACTGGAACATCGCCTACGTCGATTCGTATCGCTCCCTCCTCGGTATCGTGCCTTATCATGCCATCAACGCGGACCAGGAAGCCGACTCCGTGCTGGGCGAGATGGACATTGCGCTGGTGACGCCGAAGCAGGGGGTGTTCCGCACAACGATCGGGAACGTTCAGGTCTATCCAACCGGCTATGTGGTACCATCGTCGCCGTCGAGGGAGGACTAGCGCGCCATGCAGCGGTGGGTTGTCGAGGTCTTCGTTCGAGAAGGATTGGCAGACGCCGCCTCACGCCAAGTGGAGCACGACATCGCCGATCTTGGCATCGCCGATGGCGTCCACGCGCGGTGCGCGAGCGCGTACTGGGTCGAGGGCGGCGCGCAAGAGGCTGACGTTGAGGCGATGGCGTTCCGTCTGCTCGCGGACAGGATCGCCGAGGAAGCCGTCGTCCGAATCGATGACGGGATGCTTCAGGTTCCAGCCGGGATGGACTGGGCGATCGAGGTCCGGCTGAAGCCGGGAGTCACAGACGCCGTCGGTGAGAGCGCCCTGAAAGGCGCGCGCGACATCGGCATTCCGGGTGTGGAGCGAGTGGCGACGGGCAGGCGGGTCTACCTATCAGGACCGTTGGGCAGAACCGACGTCGAGCGGATCTGTTCCCGACTGCTCGTCAACTCCGTCATACAGGCTTACACAATCGCGCCATCCGCAGGCTAAGCGCCTCGGTTGGGTCGCACGTCGCTGTGATCGGTCTCGGACGAGTGTCGAACGCGACGCGGCAGGGAGGGCTGGAACGTGGTAAGTCTTCGTCCTCGAGTCGAAGAGGATGTCGTCATCGGGGCGTGCGATCCCCCTGGCAACGGCGCTGGACCGTATTGGTGCTACGGTTCCCCGCTGGTCTTCCGTCACGGCTCGATGGTGCTGGTACAAGCCATGGAGGCGTCGCGGAGCGTCCCGCCACTGTGCAACACGCGCGCGCGGCTGTTCGCAGGACGCGAGGGCTCCGCCTGGGAGCTCGCCTACGCCGATGGCGAGTTCCGCCAACGTGAGCCGTGCCCATTGGTCGGCTTCCGGGATGGCAGGTTGTTCCTCTCGGCGAACCCGTCCACGCGACCCGCCGGGGCCCAGTATGAGGCGTGTGAGCCCCAACTCCTCGAGTTCTCAGCCGGCGCCCCGTACCGGCAGCCTGTGATCCATCGACCGATCTGGGAACCGGGGGCTCGGTTCACAGACCACTCATACCGTGGTGTCGCCGCAGACGGAGAGCGCGGCGAGCTATTGCTGCTCAACATCGATGCGCCCACCGGCGACCAGTTCTGGTCATGGCGAGGGGCAGAGGGCAACTGGGCTGCACGAGGACGCATCGCGTTCCCGATCCGCTCGTGCTACCCCCAAGTGGCGCTGCGCCGCCGCGCAGGGCACGTGATGGCGATTGGCGACATCGTCGAGCCGGTAGAAGCGTGGCGACGGTTCAAGTTCGAGTCGACCGGGTCACAATGGGACTATGTGTTCCGGCGTCTCTTCTACACTTGGACGCCCGACGTGACGTCGCGTGGGTTCGCGGCTCCCATCGAGATCGATTCCGTCGAGGACACCGCTGGGCACATCCTCAACCTAGACATGTGGATCGGGTCGGACAGTTCAGCGCATCTGCTCTACATAAAACGACCTGTCCAGTCAGCAGCGATGCGAGACCGGTTCTTCCTCGACACTGCGCTGACGGCGCATCTGTGCTACGTCGTCGTGCGGGATGGCGCTGTGGTCGAAAGCCGCGAGCTGCTTTCGGGCGGTGAGAACCTGAGAACCCCCATGCCCGGGTACGCCCGGTTCCATGCCACTCCCGAAGGGCTCTGGGTCGTCTGCCAGGTCACCTCGCGGGTGAACAACGGCTCGGCGACGTCCGGAAACTGGATGCTGCCCGTGGATCGCGACGGCGAGCCAATCACGCTTCCGCTCGCGAAGCCATTCTCGATGTTCTTCACCGCGCCTGAGCGCGGCGGCTCGATGCCGTCCTACACCCTCGACCTGTTTGGACCCGGTGATGGCACTGACTTGCGGTATGCGCGTGTCTCGCTGTCGGCGTAGTCGCCGGAGCGGGACCCTCGACCGGACTGCACGCACGTTGCGGCGCTGCCTGAACGTCCTGCTGCTCGTCGGGCTGTCGCTGCGGTCCGCGCCCTCGGTGTGGGCGCAGGACCCGGCTCCAGATGATGCTTGGGCATCGGGCGAGGTGATCGAGTTCGGACCCGACGTCGACGGTGCCGATGGACAGCCCGTGGCACCGGTCACGGCGCGCTTCGACGCCCAGGCAGCCGCGATCTGCCGCGAGCAGTTGAGCCAGGTTGGGGAGGGCTTCCGGCTCTACCGGCTCGATCACAATGGTGCATGGCCCGAGCTGCTGTCCGATATGGTTCCCACCTACATCGCCGACTCGACGGTCTTGATCTGCCCAGCCGACGAAGAGGGTGGCGATCCGGTCTTCCGTCGCGACCCCGAGCCGCGAGTCAAGACCAGCTACGCGTACGAGTTCGCCCCCTCCAACTACGAGAACGCCCGCAGCGTTCAGCGGCTATACGGGGCGTACGCTCCGGTGCTCCGGTGCTGGCACCACTTGGCTCTTGCCAGGGGATCCGACGGGCTCGCCCATGAGACCGTCTTGGGGCTCGACTGTGGGCTGCGTGTCGTCACGAGTTTGCCGGAGTGGACCGAGGACTCGGCAGTGCTCGACACGATCCTTCGGGAGGTCCGGACCGCGGTTCGCCGCCGAGACCGCTACGAGCTCGTGCGGAGCTCGTTCGGCGTGGCTGACCTGCTGTCTTCTGACGCGCGAGACGCGTTGCTGGAGCAGGCGGAATCAGCGCTTACCCTCGGTGCCGGCGGAGCTCGCGGCGGATTGCTGAAGCTTGTCGGAGCCCTTCGCCGGGCGGCTAAGGACCAAGCTGGCGCTCGGGAAGCCTATGTAGAGGCATCCCAGCTCCTCCCAGACGACGCCGAAGTCCACTTCCTTGCGGGAGTGCTGCTGGAGGCTTCCGATCAGCGTGACGAAGCGGTCAAGCAGTTCTCAAGAGGGCTTGAGCTACAGCCGGATACGGTAGATGTCATCCGCGAACTGGGAGCGATCTACGCCGAGTCGGGCGACACAGAAGGTGTGCAAAGGATCTACGGAGCGCTTCAGTCCGTGATGAGACCCAGGAGCTTCGGCTACCGCGTTGCCATGAGCGACGTGTCGTATGCGGCTGGCGATCTGGACGCGGCTCTGGACTCGTCGATGTGGCTCCTCAGGGCGATGCCGGCGAGCACGTCGCTGAGCCACCCGCTGGTTCGGCAGATGATCGACAGGATCGCGTCCATCTACGAGCAGCGGGACCAATCCGATGCCGCCAGACAGCTTCGCACGCAGATCGAGCCTGGCACCGCGCTGATCGATTCACAAGCGCCACCCATCGCAGGACGCGATCAGCTTGGGGCTGAAGCCGCCTGGGAACCCGCGACGCAGCCAGCGATCTTGGTGTTTTGGGAGTCCCAGTCGCGATCGAGCGAGCGGTTGCTGAAAGCCATCGCGGAAGCGTTGCCGGAGCTAGACAGCCTGGGCATCGATGTCGTGGGCGTCAACCGGGCGAGCGACACGTCTCGTGAGCTCCTCTTCGCGTCCGTCCATGCGCCGTTCCGTCACCTCTATGCGTCATCCGACGCGTTCCGCAGCTACCAGATTCGGTCGCTGCCGACGTGCGTCTACGTCGACGCATCCGGCATCGTACGGTACTTCGACGCGGGCGTGACCCAGAAACCGTCCGACCATGTCCGAAGCCGCGCCGCCTCGCTGGTCGCCCCGAGCGTTCCGAGCGAGTTCCCCGCAGGGACGCCTGAAAACTAGGCTTCCCACGAGTCCGTGGCAAACCGCTGGTAGACCGACTCCACGTCGCCGGCTTTTTCATCCCCGACGTGGGAGTAGAGGAGATGCCGGAGTCTAAGCGGCGAGCCCGGACGTAGGATCGTCTCTCCGATGAAGTGATTCCCCTCCCGCGGCGAGAGCGGACCATACTCCCTGGTGAACCATGCGTTCGGGAAGTCGGGGTTCGCCGGGTGGTCGAAACAGGCGAGCCCCTCTCGACCATGGGAACCGTACGCGGGAGGCACGGGCGCATGGTAGTCCACCCAGCGTGACCGCTGCCCGAACGTCGTCGCCTCCCCGGATCTCCCCTCGCTGTCGACGATGATCCCGCCGGCTCTGCCATTGAACGAATCCGCGAGCCGGATGAGGGGCATCCCGGATTCTTTCGTCGTTCCCAGTCGCAACTCGCGTGACGGAAAGAGCGTGAGAGAGACATCGATCCCGTAACCCTGCGCCAGACCGAACCGGACGCTGAGACGTCTCTCCTCGCGTATCAGGGTCTCGCCCGATGGCGCCACCCAGTCGAGCGACTCGCGGAAGCCCAACTGTCGATCTGTCCGAATGTGCTCCAGCCAGCTTCGGTGCATGATCCAGCCCGGGTTCTCCGAGGGCAGCTCGAGGTAGAACGTGACCCCGTCGACGTCTCCATGTCCCCACCACACGCCGTGGTGGTGCAGGTGATCTGCCGGGCAATCGGCGATCAGGTTGCGTCCGCTTGCGGCAGTCATCATCGACAGATATGGCTTCGTCGCGCAACCGTTCATCAGGTAGACGACGTAGGACGCATGCCCCTCGACGACGAGCCACCGATGGTCATCGTAGATGGCAGTCGGGTTCTTCGGTTGGCGCATCGGTTCCTCCGTGTGGGTGCATCGGGCTCTGCGGGTGACGAGTATAGCACGCGCTTCGGGCGTCGCTTGCCATTCGGTGACGACATCCGTAGCCTAGTGACGGTTTTGGCGGAACCGCATCGAGGAGCGTCCGGCACGCACCCATCGGCAGCAACATGACCAATCCCCGCATCGTCTGCATCGTGGGAGCCAGCGGATCCGGCAAGACGACTCTGATCGAAGCGGTCGTCCCGGCGCTTCGGTCCAAGGGCGTCACGGTGGCAACGCTGAAGCACACGCACCACCGACTGAACCTCGACGTGCCCGGGAAGGATACCTGGCGACATGCGCGAGCGGGCGCTCAGCAGGTCGCTCTCGTCACCCCCACGGCGACCATGTACTTGGACTACCGGGTGCCGTCGGGCGCGGGTGAGATTGCATCACGCCTCTTCGCGGGGGCGGACCTGGTCATCGCCGAGGGGTTCAAATGGAGCCCACTGCCCAAGGTCGAGGTGTTCAGGCGGGCTCACAGCAGCAGCCCGATCTGCCTCGAGGACCCGCATCTGCTGGCTCTGGTGACGGATGACGCGGTCGACTGGGATGGACGCGTGTTCGGGTTCGGCGACGTTGACGGGATCGCGAAACTCCTAATCCACGAACCGGCATTGGGACACGACGGTAAGTAGACGGAACAGCCCTTGAGTGCGGAGCCGACCGTGCAGTTGCGGCGTCTCATTGACAGTGCGCTCGCCCGGCTGCGTCCTGTGCGGACACGACCACGACGTATACGGCAATACCGCGTCGGCGAGCGCACCATCGTGCGGTGCCCATTGATCGAGGGGCTGAATCGAGACGCCGCCGACTGCGCGACCTGCGAGTACAGCCTCGGCGTCGGGAGACGCTTCCGAGCCCCGTCGCAGATCTGCGGACACGGGTCGAAGCCGCGACGATCGAAGCAGCACTGGGTTCAATCGGTGTTGGCGCTTCTGCGGCGGCTGCCAATGCCCAAGCCGTACATCGCCGCACGGTTCACCAGCAGTAGGACGAAGAGCCGCCCATTGTCTAGAATCCAGCGGCGACACCGCGATCGGGTTCAGAAGACCCAGCAGAGGCGGGAGGAACTCCGGCGAGCGCGGACGGAGAAAGCCAAGGGGCAGATCGCTACGCGGGGAACCAGGACGCGAAAGTCGTTGCGGCGGCGCTAGGACGCGTGCTGGGACAGCAACTCCGACACTCGAGCGTCGGCGAGAATGGCGCGGAACGTGTCGTCTTCGCGCACTGCCTCGACCAAATATTCGACCGTACCGTCAGCCTGTGCCAGTTGGAACGCCGCCGTCAGGTACTCGCAGGCGGCATCGACGTTCTGATACTCGACGGCGACCTGCGCCATGTTGTAGTGTGCCGGCGCGTCATCGGGGGGCAGCGCCACAGCTTCGGCGTAGTCCGAGCGGCCGCGCAACGCGCGCGTTCGTTCGTCGAAGACGGCGTTGGGAACCCACTGTGGCTGTAACGCCAGCGCCTTCTTCAAGGTCTCCATCGCCGTGTCGAGGTCGCCCTCCTCGGCGTAGTTCGCGACCATCTCTGCGATCAGGTGCCACATGCGATTCGCGTTCACACGCCCTTCCTGATTGGCGAAACGCTCACAGAAGACGCGTCATCCGTCCCGTGCGGAAGGCGATCCGACGGGTAGCCACAGCAGGCATCATGGCGTTCGCCCCGCCGTGCCCGTCGCTTCGACGTCCATGAATAGAGCGCACGCGCACAGACACGGAACGGGCGCCTGCTTCCGAGCCTGCCTAGCCATTGGTACCCTCGGCACGCGCGAAGGGCGTAGAGGACCGCGTCGACGCCCCGCAACACATGCTCCCGCGAGCCATCCCGTACGACCATGTGCAGCGTGACGAGAGCGTCACCAGGATCGATTCCAGAATCGGTGCGGTCCATGCTCTGCACGGGCAGGCAGGAGAGCGTTGCCGGGTCGCGATGGTTCACCACCCACTCAGCCCAGGCTCGGCACAGTCGGCAGCCCGCGTCGTAGTATAGGACGGCGTGTCGCATCGTGGTCGTCGGCTCAGGCAACCTTACACCTCGCCGCGGAAACCAGGCGAGGACATGGCAGACAGCGCCATTGCCAAACCGACGCCGATTGCCACGGTCAGCAGGATCGCGACGAAGATTCCGACGGCGGTTGCCGCGCGCGCCGTGCTCGTCTCGTGAACGCCACGGACTCCGACGGTCCACAAGTAGATGCCCCACACCAGGGCGACGAGTGCTCCCACGCAAGGCACCCAGACGAACAGCGAGCAACTGCCGCCGACATACGCCAGGACCCGGAACGTCGCGGCGTAACCGTTCTTAGCCGCCCCGGCGACGATGAGCAGCAGATGTAGGACGGCGGCAAAGACGAACGGCAGCACGGCGGTTGCCACAACGCCCATCATGAGCTGCGTGCCCAGCGGCGTCGGCTCGTACTGGTCCGTGGGCATGAAATTGGAGAAGATGGCGCTGGTCGCGCCTTGGAGCGCCGATGAAATCACCGCCGAGACGATGCCCGGAACTGCTGTGAACAGATAGGCTCGACCGATTGAGGGTGAAACGCGCATCGTGGCGAACGCCGCCTTGGGTCTGCCAAGAACGGCCACCACAGTTTGGAAGAAAGCCGTGACGAGCGGTACGTCCCGAGGGTCTTCCCAGACGGGACCACTGCGTTCGAGTCCTGTTTCCGCGCTCGCGTCCGCTCCTGTATCCGATCCGTGAGTCGGGTCGTTATCCATGAGAGACCGCCTTCTCAGCGTGGGTACGGAGGGCAACAAGGCTCTGGGCTCGACCGCGTCGTCGTTGCCAGTCGCCTTCCGAATCCAACCCGCGTTCGGTGCAGTGCAGTGTAGGAGCGCGGGGCCTGCCCGTCAAGCATGAACAGTCTCTGACGTACAGAGAAAAAGCCGGCGAGTCACGCCGGCCATCCTACGAGTGCGATGATTCCAATGCCACGTCGGATCATACGTGCATGGGCGGTGACCCGTTACAGCGTTTTCAGCAATCGTTGCGTCGTGATGTTTCTTCCCGGCGCGTTCGGCAGTGCCACGGTTTGTCAGATCGTTCGCGCGTGTGGGATACTCGCCTGCGACGCCGCCGCCACAAACTGCGCTCCTCCCGGGAACCGCGATGACGCTCGTCAGCGTTCCGATCATCGTCGCTCTGATCGCGTTGTTCACCATGGACCCGCACAGCGCTCCTCGCCCGGACGACGCCTTTCGCGGGTTGGCGTCTGTGGCGTCCGTGTGGGCTCCAGGGGCGTTGCTCTGGGTCGTAACATGGGCAGCTCGAAAACACGACTCCCTGTGGCAGCGTTTACAACCCCGCTTCCGCGCACTGGTTGCCGCCTCGGAGGCAGCGACATTGGCGTCGTTCCTCTACCATGTCTATATGTCCGATCTCGGCGGAATCGCTGATCGCCTGCTCGAGGTTCTGCCCGTTTCGGATGTGCGTCGCGCCATCGCTGTGGTCCCGTTGGTCATTGGGATTGTGGCATGTCGGCTCGCCGGGTACGTTCTGCATGGGAAGACTCAGGCGTACGGCGAGTTTGTGAGATGGCAGATCAAGCTCGCTGCGCTGCCGCTAGTTCCGTTCGCGCTGTTCGTGCTGTCGTCATCTGCCCTTGAGCGCGCGCCGCTGGCAGTGCGACTGTTTGCCGCCTCCCATCCCTCGCTCCAGTTGCTGATCGTGCTGGTCCTGATCGTCGCCGCGTACCTGAACGCGCCCAAGCTCCTCCGGTGGCTCCTACCGGTGGAACCGTTGCCGGACGGTGAGCTTCGCGCGCGCGCTCGTGTGATCACGGCGCGCCACGACCTGCGGCTGGACCGCTTCTCCGTGTGGTATACACGCGGTCTGCGGATCGCGAACGCGGCGGTTTCGGGCGTTCTGCCGCGATCTCGCGAGGTGTTCGTGACCGACTGGCTGTTGCGCAACATGGACGCCGACGAGACGGAATGCGTCGTCGCGCATGAGATCGGTCACGTGCGGCACGGTCACATGTGGCTCTACATGGCGTTTTCAGTCGCCTACTTCGGAGTGTATTTCACCCTCTTGGGCTTGCTCGTACCCGTTCTTCCCAAGGTAGTGACCGACACCGGCTTGGGAAGAGCCGCGATCGTCATCGTCTTCTTCTACGCGTACTTCGTGGTCCTGCTGGGGTTCCTGTCTCGACGTCTGGAACGCCAGGCGGACTACTTCGCGGCGACGAACGCATCGGACCCACAGGCGTTCATACGAGCCCTCCAGAAGCTGGCTGAGCTTCACGCCCTGCCGACCCGAATCCGTCGATGGGTGGGCTGGACCAAAACGCACCCGCCGATAGCTGACCGCACCTCATTCGTCGAGCGTGTGATCGCGGGCGACCCGCAGGCTCGGAAGTACCGCAGGATGCTGCCGGTCTCGTACGGGCTCCTGGCGGTTCTGCCAATCGTCGGTCTGACGATGTTCGCCCAACGTGACGCGATCCTCGGCTCCGAGGCACAGCTCCGACAGGCGCGCGCCATCGTCTATCTGTCCGAAGTCGAGCGGATCCGCGAACGCATCGATTCGCTGCCCGTAGGATCGCCGGATGCGCAGCAGGCTCGCCTAGAAGCCGCGAACCTGAATGCGGACGCGCGGGCGGAGTTGGCGCAGGCGCTTGCCGCAGCCCCTTCAGACGCCGAGCTCCTCTATCTGTATGGTCTCACGAGCATGTACGCGAACCGCGTGGATAGCGCGCGTACGGAGTTCACAGAACTCCTCACGCAGAAGCCCGACCATGCCGGCGCCTTGTACGCGCTGGCGACCTTGTACGCAGACCGGAGCGAGTGGGATCTGGCAGGCGACATGATCGCGCGCGCCGACGCGGCAGCCCCTGGAAGCGCCCAGATCGCAGAACTCCGACGCAGGATCGAGCTGCGCTCTCAGGATGAGAAGGCAGACAACGGCACCCCCCGGTGAGGGACGCACGATGATGCCCCCGTCTTTGAGCTCCGATGTGACGACGCTGCGCGCGTTCGTCGAGACGAGTGTCGAGCGCATCATGGCGCGCCATCGATACCATTCCGATGGCGTGTACGTGACCGGGAGCGAGATCGTCCAGGAGCATACCGAGCTCGCCGACACCGTCATCCGACGGCTCCACACGAGCGCCATCCATCAAGGCGTCATCAGCGACGAAGCGTCTCTCACTCTCATTGCCCTCGGTGGGTATGGTCGTGCTGAGCTGAACCCCCACTCCGATCTGGACGTCCTCATTCTCCACGCTCCCGAGAGATGCCCTCGGAAGTCCCTCGAGGAGTTCTCCAGCCTGCTGATCACGGCTCTTTGGGACATCGGATTCGAAGTTGGTCACGCCGTACGAACGATCCGGGACTGCAAGCAGTCGGCGTACGCCGATGTCGATGCACGCACTGCGATGCTGGAGGGACGGTATATCACCGGCAGCCGCCGGCTTTGGGCAGAATACGAGAGCGAGATCCAAAACCGAGCCATGCGCCGAGGCGTTCGCGGCTTCATCGACGAGAAGGTGCACGATTGGCGGACGACCATGGGCGACCCCTCCGCCACCGTGTACGTGCTGGAGCCCGACATCAAACTCGGCATCGGCGGATTGCGTGAGGTGCACACGGCGCGCTGGGTCGCCCGAGCTCGCTTCGGCATCTGGGATATGCGGGAGCTCGTCTCGCATGGTGTGTTGCCGGAACCGGCGTTCGACGCGTTCGGCGACGCACTCGACTTCGTGTGGCGCGTCCGCAACGAGCTCCACTACCTGGCGAAGCGGAGGAGCGATGTCCTGACGTTCGCCATGCAGGAGCACGTCGCCAAGGCGCTCGGGTACGTCGACGAGGAGGATCGCCTCGCGGAAGAGCGCTTGATGCGCGACTTCTTCCGCCACATCCAATGGCTCCACGAATGCGCTCGCATCATCATCATGCAGAGCCGATGGGAGTGGAGCTCTTGGCGACGACTCGTCGATCGCATCCAGAGCCGTCGCATCGCGCCTGGCGTCATCGAGCTCCGACAACGTGTGCGGCTCGAACGCGGCGCGTTGGGCAGGTGCACGTCCCGCGAGGCAGCCGACGCTCTGTTGCTCTCCTTGCTCAACCATCGATCCGAGCGAGGACTGCCCCTGAGTGTCGGGACGAGGCAGCAGATCGTCGACGCCTTCACCGTGCCGGTCGAGCCGACCGAGCCTGCCGTCACGGGGTGGCTTCGGCTCCTTGCCAAGCGCGACCATGTGGGCGAAACGCTCCGCGACATGCACCATCTCGGCGTTCTCGGCTGGCTCATGCCGGAGTTCGAGAAGCTCCGAGCCCTGGTGCGGTACGACTACTACCATCGTTTCACCGTAGACGAACACTCGCTGCTTGCCATCGAGAACCTGGACACGAGCGTCGTGGCTCCCCTCCACCATGGTCGGTCGCTGAGCGAGGTGCTCGAAGAACTAACCGACGCTCAGCGAGTGGCTCTCAGGATCTCTCTGCTGCTGCACGATATAGGCAAGGGAGTAGACGGAGAGGGCGGTCATGTGGAGCGAGGATGGGCGCTCGTCGAGTCGGCTGTTGGTCGCCTGGCTCAGCTATCGGAGACGCAGCGGGACGATATCCGGTTCCTAGTCCGAGAGCACCTCACGATGTCCCACACGGCGCAGCGTCGGAACCTCGACGACCCGGAGACGATTCAGCGTTTCGTCGACGTGGTCCAAACGCCAGAGCGTCTCCAGATGCTGTATCTCATGACGTACGCTGACATACGCGCCGTGAACCCGGAGCTGTGGACCGACTGGACCGCGACCCTCGTACAGCGGCTCTACAATCGAGCGATGCGCCTGTATCGCGGCGAGCTTCACCTCGACCCGAACGAGGCGCATGTCGTGCTCGCGCGCGTGAAGGAGCAGATGGGCCCCGACTGGCACGGTTCCCTCGAATCCCACTTCGCCGCGATGGGACTGGAGCGTATGGCGTTCTTTACGCCGGCGGAGATCGAAGCGCAGGTCCGCGCCGTGAGCGAGCTCTCTCACGGAAGCTGCGTCATCAAGATGTTCGAGTGTTCGCACAACTACTCATCAATCGTGTTCGCAGCACGCGACCGTCACGGTCTGTTCGCGGACATCGCAGGCGTGCTTGCATCAGATCGCGTGAGCATTCTATCCGCGGACCTGAACACGCGGCAGGACGGCATTGCCGTGGACACGCTCCACGTGGCGGACGGGGCGACCGGTCTGTCCATCGATGAGGATCGGGTCAAGCACTTGGAGGAACGCCTGATCGCCGTGGATGCAGGCGAGCTGGACATCGAGGCGCTGCTGGCGTCGCACGCTCGTCGCAGATCGAAGCCGCAGCACCGCACGGTTCCCATCGAGACGGTGGTCCGGGCGAACAACGAGGATTCCCGGGACTACACGATCATCGACGTGCGTACGAACGACCGCGTCGGGTTGCTGTACCGAATCGCGCACGCGTTGAGCGAACTGGGATTGGATATCTCGCTCGCCAAGATATCGACGGAGGCGTTCCGCGCCGTGGATGTCTTCTACGTCACCGACGCAGACAGGAAGCGGGTTCGCGACGCGAACCGACTGCAGGAGATCGTCGACGCGGTGACGGACGCACTCAGCGACTGATCGGCGTCTCAGCGTACTCGGCGCCGCCCGCCCGTTGTGGCGACGGGTCTCGCGTGATAGACTGAGCGCATCAGGAGCGAACGTATGCGCACGTTCTGGGTGGTCGTTGTCGCCAAGTCCTCGCGACAAGCGTTGGAGTGGCTCCCGGACGGCGATGCGAAGGTCTGGGTTCACGCGACTCGCGAGCGCGGCAAGGCGAACCGGGAGCTCCTGCGAGTGATTGCCGACAATCTGAGCGTCCGCCCGTCGCAGGTCCGGATCATGACGGGCGAGACGTCGCCGAGGAAGCTGATCTGCGTCGACGACGGTTAGGGCGAACTGCCCGAGGTGGAGCACCAAGATGAGACAGGCAAAGGTTGGATCCGGTGCGGATCGGGCGCCGAAGGACCTCGAATCTCAGTTGGTCCGACTGCGCGACCCGGACTGGAACGTCCGGTACACGGCGTCGCGCGCGCTGGTCGAGCTCGGCGAGGAGGCGGTCGATTCGCTGATCGTTCTACTCGAAGAGGATGACCACTACCTGCGCGGTCAGGCGGCCAAGTGCCTCGGCGCGATCCGAGACAGCAGGGCTGTGTCAGCCCTCGTCACGGTGCTGGACGACCCCAATGGCGCGGTGCGCCAAGAAGCGGTGCGCGCCTTGGGCATGATCGGCGAATCCGCTGTCGATCCCCTTCTCGCAGTCGTGCGCGAGGGCACGGTAGGGGCTCGACGGGCTGCCATCCAAGCCTTGACCGCCGTGAGGAATGTCTCCGCTCGGCAGGCGCTCGAAGTGATCGCCCGCGACATGGATGAGACCCCCGCCGTTCGCTGGGAAGCCAAGCTCGCCGTGAACCGGCTGCGCGAACGACCGCGAGTCTAGGGCGACATGCCTCAGCTCGACGCTCGCGCGCGCGTGGACTGTGCGCTCGCCCACCGCGAGCCCGATCGCGTCCCGATCGACGGGGGCGCGACCGGATTCACGGGGTTCCGTGTCGAAGCCCATGATCGACTCCTCGATCACCTTCGGATCGACGACCGAACCCAGTCGGTCGCGAACGACATCCAGCGACTGGCGTCGCCGCACGAGGCACTGATCGAGCGATACGACCTCGCTCTCGCGCTCCTCAGACCATCCGATGGGTCGTTCATCCCGCCTGACGACTACGGCGACGCTCGCTACGAGTGGCGCACGAAGTCCTTCCAGTCATCGGCAAGCGGAGCCGACGCCCGGACGCAGACTTTCGAGCGAGTCGAGGACGACTGGGGCGTTGTATGGCGACGGGAAAGCGCCGAGCCCCACTACACCATCGAGCGTTCGCCACTGTCCGGGCCCGTGTCCGTCGATCACGCCACGGCGTTCCGTCTGCCCGACCCGGAGGATCCGCTGCGCTGGCTGGGTACCCCGACCCGGGACGGGCGAGTGTCCGTCGTGCGCGGGCTTGGCGGCGGCGTTCTCGAGACGGCTCTGCGGCTGCGGGGCGCGTCGGACGTGCTGCGAGACCTCGCCACCGGTTCCGGGCCCACCGCGTCGATCCTCGAGCGCGTCAGCGAGACGAAATCGCGGTATTGGGAAACCCGACTGGCGGATCCGCTCCTCAGCGACCTGGAACCGCTGATCGTTGCCGAATCGGAACGGCTCGAGATCGTTCCGGGACTTCCGCTCGACGACGCCGAGGTCGAGGACCTGCTGGTGCCCTTCTGGCGCGACGTCTTGGGAGCGATCCGACGCATCCGGGCAGATGCGCACATCGCGCTCTTCTGCCCTTCGTACCGTCACGAGGTCCTACCCCTTCTCATCCGCGAAGGGGTTCGTGTCGTCGGACTCGCGCCTCGGAGCGCCACCCAGGTGGATGACCGTTACTTGAAGCGTGAGTACGGCGACTCGCTGACCTTTGTTGGCGCGACGACCACGGAACCGGAAGTGTTCCTCCTTGGAACCGAAGAGAACGCCCAGGACGCCGTGAAGCGTACGCTCGACGCATTCGCGCCTGGCGGCGGGCTCATCTGGAGCCCGTGCCCAATCGTCGAGGCGAGTGTCCCGCCCGTCAACATGGCAGCTGCACTGGACATGCTGACCGAATACGGCATATATTGACGACGGAGTGTCCCAACCGTCCGCGAGGAGTTGTCGGTGAAGCAACAGACGCACGAAATGGGCTGGTGGGAGAGGATGTACGTCCCCGCAGTGTTCCGCGGGCTCGCCACGACGCTGCGCCACATCCCCGCCAAGAAAGAGACAATCCAGTACCCTGAGACGCGTCCCGAGCACCTCCGCCCGAACCCGGAACGCTACCGCGGCATGCACCGGCTGACGAAGGACTCCCAGGGGCGCGTCAAATGCGTCGCGTGCTTCATGTGCGCGACGGCGTGCCCGGCGAACTGCATCACGATCGCCGCCCAGCCGACGCCGGCGGAGTGGGCAGACCGTGAGAAGATGCCCGCCGTGTTCGAGATCAACGAGCTCCGGTGCATCTTCTGCGGCTACTGCGTCGAGGCGTGCCCCGAGGATGCGATCCGGATGGACACGAACGTCACGGTTCCCGTCTTCGGTCGTCGCGAGGACTTCATCTTCGACAGAGAACGGCTCCTGAGCCATGAGCCACGAATGGACCTCGATCCCGACTACATGGCGCGCCGGTGAGAGACCAGGCGTAGCCACGTCGGACCCGGACGCCCCGCTTCCCGACCATCTCTCGGACGGATTCGGGCGAGTGATTCGGAACATGCGCGTGTCCGTGACGGACCGCTGCAACTTCCGGTGCGTCTACTGCATGCCCGAAGAGATGACGTTCTACGACCGCTCCGAGGTGCTCACGTTCGGCGAGATCGAGCGGTTCACTCGAATCGCGGTTCGACTCGGCATCCGCAAGGTTCGGCTCACAGGCGGCGAGCCGCTCGTCCGGCGTCAGTTGCCGCGCCTCGTGAAAGCCATCGGCGAGATCGAGGGCGTCGAGGACCTCGCCCTTACGACGAACGGCGTTCGTCTCGACGAGCTCGCCGGACCCCTGCGCGACGCGGGACTTCACCGACTGAACGTCAGCCTCGACACGATGGACCGCGATCTGTTCGCCCAACTAACCCGCCGCGACGCCCTCCATGCGGTTCTGGATGGCATCGACGCCGCACTGGAGGCGGGATTCACGCCGCTCAAGGTGAACGTCGTCGCCATGGCGGGAATCTCGGAACGCGAACTGATCGACTTCGCCCGATTGGCGCGCGAGCGCCCCATCGTCGTGCGCTTCATCGAATACATGCCGCTGGATGGCGACGGCGCATGGGATCGGACGAAGCTGCTGTCACGGAAAGAGATCCTCTCCCGCATCAAC
Source organism: Candidatus Poribacteria bacterium (assembly GCA_016866785.1). Taxonomy (NCBI): domain Bacteria; phylum Candidatus Poribacteria; species Candidatus Poribacteria bacterium. The sequence goes on along the minus strand of VGLH01000012.1, from coordinate 12,684 downwards.
GCCGTCTATCCGCTGGAACCGGTCGATGGACGTGGGAGCAGCCCCTCCGAGGATTTCGCGTTTGTGGACGGCAGAGGGCGCATCGGGATCATCGCCTCGGTCACCGACCCGTTCTGCGACCGCTGCGACCGCATCCGATTGACAGCCGACGGAAAACTGCGAACCTGCCTGTTCGCGGTCCAGGAGACCGATTTCCGCGAGATGCTCCGCGACGGTTCCGATGACGACCGGATCGCTCGGGCTCTGGTCAACGCCGTCGCCGGCAAGGAGCGGGGACACATGATCAACGTGGCGGGGTTCGTTCGTCCCGACCGCAACATGTCGCGGATTGGCGGCTAGTATTCAGCTTTGCAGGGGCTGGCGCTTCGCTCACGGCTGAACGAGAGTCTTGAACGGGAAGGAACCCATGGCTCCGCAGAGCCGCCCGCGCCATCGTTCCGCTGCCGAACACGGGTCGTCGGTGCCCAGCATCGAGAAGGCGTACGTCGAGGGTTCGCGCGGCATCCGAGTGCCGGTACGACGCGTCCATCTGTCGGATGGCTCGCCCCACGTCGATCTCTACGACACCAGCGGGCCCCAGGGTCACGACCCGCACGTCGGGTTGCCGGCGTTGCGCAGCGAGTGGATCGCCGCCCGTCCCGGGGTCGAGGATGTCCCAGCCGAGCGGCGCAGCAGACTCGCCGAACGGATCCCGGAGACCCTTCGGCGGCGCGTGCTACGCGGGACCCAGACCGTCACGCAGCTACACTATGCGCGACAAGGGACCGTTACCGAGGAGATGCGGTTCGCCGCGTTGCGGGAAGGTGAGTCCGCCGAGGTCGTCCGCGATGAGATCGCCGCTGGACGCGCCATTCTGCCGGCGAACATCAACCATCCCGAATCGGAACCGATGGTCATCGGCAGGCGGTTCCTCGTCAAGGTGAACGCGAACATCGGGAACTCCGCCGTCGCGTCCTCCACTGAGGAGGAGGTCGACAAGCTCCGATGGGCGACGCGGTGGGGAGCCGACACGGTGATGGACCTCTCCACGGGCAAGCAGATCCACGAGACGCGCGAGTGGATCCTCCGCAACTCGGCAGTGCCCATCGGAACCGTCCCCATCTACCAGGCGCTTGAGAAGGTGGGCGGCAAGGCGGAAGAGCTGACGTTCGACATCTTCTATGACACGCTCGTCGAGCAGGCGGAACAGGGCGTCGACTACTTCACGATCCACGCCGGGGTGCTGCTGCGGTATATCCCGATGACGGCGAACCGGTTGACGGGGATCGTCTCGCGGGGCGGCAGCATCATGGCGAAGTGGTGCCTGGCTCACCACCAGGAGAACTTCCTCTACACCCGCTTTCGCGACATCTGCGATCTGATGCGCCGCTACGACGTGGCGTTCTCACTGGGCGATGGTCTGAGACCTGGTTCCATTGCCGACGCAAACGACGAAGCCCAGTTCGCAGAGCTCAAGACCCAGGGCGAACTGACGCGCATCGCGTGGGAGTACGACGTTCAGGTGATGAACGAAGGACCCGGTCACATCCCGATGCACCGGATCCGCGAGAACGTCGAGAAGCAGATGGAATGGTGCGATGAAGCGCCGTTCTACACGCTGGGCCCGTTGACCACCGACGTCGCGCCCGGCTACGACCACATCACATCGGCGATCGGCGCGGCGATGATCGGCTGGTACGGCACGGCGCTCCTGTGCTACGTGACGCCGAAAGAGCATCTCGGGCTCCCCGACCGTGACGACGTGCGCGAGGGCGTCATCGCCTACAAGATCGCCGCGCATGCCGCTGACCTGGCGAAGGGACACGCCAAGGCTCAGGAGTGGGACGACGCACTGTCACGAGCACGATTCGAATTCCGATGGGAAGACCAGTTCAACCTGTCACTGGATCCCAACACGGCGCGAGAGTTCCACGACGAGACTCTTCCTTCCGACGCCGCCAAGGTGGCACACTTCTGCAGTATGTGCGGGCCCCATTTCTGCAGCATGCGGATCACGCAGGACATCCGGGAGTTCGCCAAGATACGCGGCGTCGACGAAGCCGATGCCGTCGCGCTGGGGCTGCGGGAGAAGGCAGTCGAGTACCGCGAGCAGGCAGGCGCGGACTAGCAGGAGATCGTACGCGAGATGCGTCAATACATCCGGAACATCTACGCGGGCGTCTGGACAGCCATGGTGGGAATGCGAATCACCATCAAGGAGTTCTTCACTCCAGCCGTGACGCTCCAGTACCCGGAAGAGCGACCACGGATTCCAGACGGGTACCGCGGCAGACTGCACAACCACTTCGAGGACTGCGTCGTCTGCCTCGCCTGTCAGCGTGACTGCCCGGTCGATTGCATCCACATCGAGTACGAAGAGGCTCCCAAGGGGATGCAGTTCGCGACGACCTCCGGCGGCATGCCCATCCGGCGGAACGCGTCGCGGTTCGACATCGACATGTCCCAGTGCATGTATTGCGGGCTCTGCACCGAGGCGTGCCCAACGGAATGCCTGAAGATGACCAAGGACTTCGAGTACGCGACCTACGACCGAAACGACCTGATCTACGAGTTCGCCAAGCCCTGGGGCGCGCCCGTGGGCTCCGCCGCCAAGGGCAGCCGCAAGGGCGACGCCGCCTGACAAGCCACGGACGATTCAGGGCTGACCGTAGACGCGCCCGTAGCGCGTGCCACGTGTCGCCCCTATCTGAGCTGAACCCTTTGCGAGCGACTCCATGGCAAAGCTGACTTGGGAAGACCATGAGGACATCGCCCTCGACTTGATCGATGCGCATCCAGACATCGATGTGCTCTCGATCAGTTTCCCCACTCTCCATCGCTGGATCTGCCAACTGGAACGCTTCGATGACGACCCCGAGGCGTCGAACGAACGAACCCTCGAAGCCATCCAGATGATCTGGTACGAGGAGGTGAAGGACACGATGCCGACCGACGGCAGAGGCGTCGAGCGGTGATCGACGCCGTGGAGATCGTCGATGCCGGCGCTTGGGAACCGACCCAGGGTTCATGTGTCGTCGACGCGCGTCCCTCCGCCTTGTTTGCCCGAGCCCACCTTCCAAGCGCCCTGACCTTCGATGTCACGAGACACTGCTCGCCTGATCTCGCGAGCCCAGCGGCAACTCGACGGATCGGCGATTGGCTGAGCGCAGCAGGGATCCGCTCGACGGATCGAGTCGTGCTCTACGACGACGGATCGCTGATGCAGGTCGGATGCGCGCTGCAGCTCCTGGATCGAGTCTGCCACAGTGGCGTCGCCATGCTTGATGGCGGGATCCGTCGATGGCATTCGAGAGGGAAGCCGCTGACGAACGCCATGCAGTCGTCGGGCTCCGTCGCCTACGCGCCGCGAGGGGAACGCGCCTCGGTCGTTTCGATGGAGTGGATCATGGAGCGGATCGGCGACGGGGACGTGGTGTTCGTCGACGCACGGTCTGCCGGCGAGTACTCCGGCGCGGAGCGCGAGTCGCAGAAGGCGGGGCACATTCCCGGCGCTGTACACTTCGATTGGGTGCGGACGCTCGCCGTCGATGCATCGGGCATCGCGTCCCTTCGCGCGACAGACGCACTGCGGGCTGAGCTTTCATCCAGCGGGATCACGCCGGACAAGGACGTGGTCGTCTACTGTCAGCGCGGTCTTCGTTCGGCGCAGTTGTACGGGGTGCTGCGCGCGCTCGGGTTCCCCCGTGTGCGCAACTACGCGGGTTCCTGGGCGGAGTGGGGCAACCACCCGTCGACTCTGGTCGAAGTGTCACGGTGACCGATGTACCGGTGAGCATGATCGAGTGGATTCGTCGAGGAATCGACGAGTTCAACCGCGAGCTCTTCTTCGAGGCGCATGAGACGCTCGAGCAGGTCTGGCGCTCTGAATGGCGGCAGAACCGCCGTCCCTTCTACCAGGGACTCATCCAGTTGTCTGTGGGGTTCTACCACTGGCGGAACGGGAACCGGCGCGGAGCCGTCAACCTGCTGCGACGGGGCTCGACCAATCTGGCAGCCTACGCGCCGAAGTTCCATGGCATCGACGTGTCCGCGTTGTTGAGCAGGGCTCGGGAATGCGCCGAGCGCATTGAGAAGGACCCGGACGGGCGCGAGTTCGGGTACGCGCGCCATCTTGTCCCACGGATCGGGCTGGATGACCTGGGTTCGCTGCAGCGTGATTGGGAGGAATGATGCCGAATCGCCCGCCCTTGGGGGCTCATGTCAGCGCAGCCGGCGGCATGGCTACTGCGTTCGAACGCGCGGACCAGTACGGAGCCGAAGTGATCCAGGTGTTCACCGGGAACCCGCGTCAGCACGCTCTGCGCCGGTTCACCCAGGAAGAGCTCTCGCAGTATCGCGAAGAGCGCGCGCTGCACGGCAATCCCATCGTCATGTCTCACGCATCCTACCTGATCAACTTGGCGTCTCCCAAGGAAAACGTCCGCCTCAACTCACGGAAGGCGCTCGAAGCGGAACTGAATCGGTGTGCACTGCTCGACATCGACCGCGTGGTGCTCCATGTGGGATCGGGACTCGACGGGTCGCGCGAGGAATCGATGTCCCATGTGGTCGATGGTCTCCAGGAGGTCATCGCAGCGGCAGATGGAACCGCCGTCGTGCTTCTCGAAACGTCGGCGGGGCAGGGGGCTTCGGTCGGCGACCGGTTTGAGGACTTGGCACGACTGTTGGCGCGCCTGGAGCCGTCTGCGCGATTCGGCGTGTGCTTCGACACGTGTCACGTGTTCGCCGCCGGTTACGACCTTCGCGGCGATGGGTACGACGCGACATGGAAGGCGTTCGACCAGACCGTCGGAATCGACCGAGTGATGGCGATCCACCTGAACGACTCCAAGTGCGACCTCGGAGGGCGAGTGGACCGGCACGAACATCCGGGGGAGGGCAGCCTCGGGATCGAGCCGTTCCGCCGGGTCGTCAACGACTCCCGGCTGCGCCACGTGCCGTGTTTCATCGAGACGCCGGATGATCTACAATACCATGCGCGCAATCTGGCTACTCTGAAGTCGCTCGCGGATCCTGGCGACGAACCGAAGTCCGCCGATCCAGCCTAGACCCCACGCACGACGGACGATACCCATGGCATTGGTCAACCTCGCTGGCTTGCTGGCTCACGCGCGAGCTCACGGCTACGGCGTCGGCGCTTTCAATGTGCCCGAGTACGAGACGCTTCAGGCGATCCTCGACGTCGCAACCGAGCAGCGGTCGCCGGTCATCATCGACGTCGCGGAGGTCCATCTGAAGTACATCGACCTCGACGACGTGGCTCATGTCGCGCGCCGCGCCGGTGAACGCGCTCCGGTTCCAGTCGCGCTCCACCTGGATCACGGCGAGACGTTCGAGACGATCATGCGGGCGATTCGGGCGGGATTCACGTCGGTGATGTTCGACGGCTCTCACCTGCCGTACGAGGAGAATGTCCGGGAGACGTCCGAGATCGTCCGGGTCTGTCATGCGATGGGGGTCACCGTCGAAGCCGAACTCGGACAGGTGCTCGGCGGCGAAGGCACCAGCGAGCGTTTCGAGGCGGACCCGTCCCTCTACACGGATCCCGTCCAGGCAGAGGACTTCGCGCGTCGAACGCACATCGACGCGCTGGCGATCTCTTTCGGGACGGCTCACGGTCTCTACAAGGGCACGCCGAAGCTGGATTTCGACCGGCTTGCAGAAATCGCCCGTCGGACACGGATGCCCATCGTGCTCCATGGTGGAACCGGCGTCAGCGATGGGGACTTCAAACGAGCCATCTCGCTCGGAATCGCCAAGATCAACTACTACACCCAATTGAGTGTCGCCGCCATCGAATCCGCCCGTGAGACGCTCACAGTCGACCCGGACCTTGTCAGCTACCCACTGCTGCTGACGACGGTGCGGCAGGCGATCCGCGCGACCATCGCAAGGCAGATGCAGGTCTTCGGCAGCGCCGGAGTCTGCGACCGGTTCCCGGACATCTGCGTCGAGTGCGACGTGTGCTATCCGCCGAATCGACCCATCGGGTCCGCGGATGCTCCTCAATCGGACACTGAGGAACCGGGATCGGCGACCGTCGCATCGCCGGGGCTTTCGGGTTCGGACCTTGAGGAACTGGTCGAAGCCGTCACACGGAGCGTGCTGAAAGGACTCAGCCAGTAGATGACCGCCGCGAACGACGACCAAGCGAAGCCGATGGCGATCACGGTCGGGAACGAGTTCGTCCTCTACAAGGGCGATGCGCTCATCGTGGGCGTGTTCCACGAGAAGGAACTCAGTCCGGCAGGCAGGTCACTGGACGACACGCTCGGAGGCGTGTTGACGTCTGTGCTGGAGTCGGGCGACATCGACGGCAGCAAGGATCAGCTCGCGCTGGTCTATGTCCACGGTCGCATCCCGGCGCCGCGCGTGCTGCTCATCGGTCTGGGACCCCGCGATGAAGTCACGGCTGAAGGTTTGCGCCGAGCGTCGGGGAACGCGCTGCGCCATCTGCGCGGACTCGGGCTCGGCTCCGCCGGGAGCGTTCTCCACTCAGGCGTGCCGGGAACCGGCGAATCGGTTGGTCAAGCTCTGGCTGAAGGCGCTCTGCTGGGCCTGTACGAGTTCTGTGAATACCGCTCACCCGACCCGAAACGTCCGCCCAAGCGCCTCGCCTCCATGTCATTGCTGGATGCGGACCCAGGACGCCGGGAGGAGCTGAAGCGCGGGACCGCCATCGGCGAGGCGATCGCGCGGGCGACTATCATCGCCAGGGACTTGAGCAACGAGCCACCGAACCGCCTCCCGCCGGCTGTCCTCGCTGACCGCGTGTCGGCGCTCGCCCAGTCGGCTGGCGTGGCGTGCACCGTTCTGGGGCCCGAGCAGCTCCGAGAGCAGGGCTTCAACACAATTCTCGCAGTCGGTCAGGGAAGCGCCAACCCTCCCGCTCTCATCGTGCTCGAACACAACGCGAACCTTGATGAAGCGCCGCTCGTTTACGTCGGCAAGGGCATCTGCTTCGATAGCGGGGGACTGTCGCTCAAGACGGCGGGCGGCATGGTCGAGATGAAGCACGACATGTCGGGCGCTGCGGCGGTCATCGGAGCGGTGCTCGCAGCCGCGGAGCTCGGGATCGCGAGACGGGTCGTCGGTATCGTCGCGGCAGCGGAGAACATGCCGAGCGGAACCGCGCAGCGTCCGGGCGACGTGGTTCGGGCGTATGGCGGCACGACCATCGAAGTGCTCAACACCGATGCCGAGGGTCGCCTCGTGCTGGCTGACGCGCTGGCGTACGCGGTGTCGCTGAACCCAAAGGCGGTCGTGGACGTTGCCACGCTGACCGGAGCCGTCGTCACCGCCCTGGGACACCAAGCGTGCGGCATGCTCGGAAGGGAAGATGACTCCTCCGCCGCCCTCATGGATCGGGTTCGTGCCGCCGCCGCCGCGACCCACGAGCGCGTGTGGCAGTTGCCGTTGTGGGACGACTATGATGAGGACGTCAAGAGCGACGTCGCGGACATCAAGAACGTCGGGAGTGGCGCCGCTGGAACCATCGCGGGCGCGGCGTTCCTCAAGCGGTTCGTCGGGAATCACGCCTGGGCGCACCTCGACATCGCGGGTGTCTTCGCCAGTGACAAGACGACAGGCTATTCCGTCAAAGGCGCCAGCGGGTTCGGTACGCGGCTCCTGACCCAGTTGGCTCGCGACTGGACGGACTGACATCCGAGGAACGGTGGACATGCGCGAAGCGTTCCGGCATGCCGCAGATCTCGCGACCGCGAGAGCCCGGGGAGCGTTCTGCACCGTCGTCGAGACGACGGGCTCGACGCCGCAGAAACCCGGCGCGAAGCTCCTGGTTCTGCCCGACTTCACGTCGATGGGAACGCTGGGCGGCGGGTGTGTCGAAGCCGAAGCCCGGAAGCGCGCGGCGGGCGCGATGCAGTCCGGGACGCGAGAGCTCCTGACGTTTCGCCTGAACGACGACTACGGTTGGGACGACGGACTCATCTGCGGCGGAACCATGCGTGTGTTCGTCGATCTGACCGACCGTGACGAGGACGCGGCGATCTATCGCCAAATCGAAGAATGCCACGGACAGGGATCGCCGGTAACGCTTTCCACGGTCATCGAAGCGCGTGATCCGGACGACCGGCGGACAGTTGGGTCCAAGCTGCTGGTCTGCGCCGACGGTCGGCGGTGGGGCTCCCTCGGATCCGATGCCGCCGATGACCAGGCTCTCGGCGTCGCCATCGATGCCATCGAGGACCGCGACGCCTGCACCTGGACTGCGCTGGATGGAGGCGTCATCGTCTACACGGAGCCGCTTCTGCCGCAGATCGATCTGCTGATCGCCGGAGCCGGACACGTCGGGGCTGCGGTGTGCCGGTTCGCAGCGCTCTGCGACTTCCGCGTCACCGTCATCGACGACCGCCCCGAGTACGCCAACCGAACGAACCTGCCGGACGCCCACGCGATCGTCGTCGCGGACATCGCCCAGTCACTTCGCGAGCGTGTGCTGGGACCGCAGTCGTACGTGGTCATCGTCACGCGCGGTCACCGCAACGACGAGGAGTGCCTGGACGCGATCTTGGGCTCGGACGCTGGCTACAAAGGGCTGATCGGGAGCCGCCGGAAGCTCAAGCTGATCTTCGACGATCTCAGGGCGCTTGGCGCCAGGGAGGACCGACTCACCGAGATCCACGCGCCAATCGGCATCGACATCGGCTCCAAGACGGTCCCGGAGATCGCGATCAGCATCGTCGCCGAGCTCATCCAGACGAGGAACGCCCGCAAAGTCCGGTAGGCTCGCCCCACTCAATGCACGCGCCAGCGCGTGACGGAGTGTCACCCAGGCATGTCGGCTTTGGGACCCGGACTCTCATCGCAGTCCCGACGCAAGCCCCTCAACATGGCGCATCGTGGCGGCGTCGCCCTCGCCCCCGAAAACACGATGGTCGCGTTCGAAAACGCTGTCCGAATCGGCGTAGACGTGCTCGAACTGGATGTCCACTTGACCCGGGACCGTCGCGTCGTCGTCAGCCACGATGCGACCGTCGACCGCGCGACCAACGGGTCTGGACCGATTGCCGGGATGTCGTTCGACGAGCTGTCGTCGCTCGACGCCGGCTACCGGTTCACGCCTGACGGCGGGAAATCCTATCCCTACCGTGGAACCGGCGTCGTGGTTCCGCTCTTTTCGGACGTCTTGAGTGCCTTTCCTGAGACCCGCGTGAACGTGGATCTCAAATCCCAAGAGCCTGAACTGGCGCAACTTACCTTGGACGCCATCGACGGACAGGAAGCCCGAGATCGCGTCTGCGTCGCCTCGTTCTACCATGGCGCGCTGGAGAGGTTCCGCGAGATCAGCTCGGGACGAGTCGCCACGTCTGCGTCCCCGTTCGAGGCGCGCCTGTTCGCCTACGTCCTGCGATGGCTACCGAGACTGTGGTCGGTTCCGTACGACGCCCTGCAGGTTCCGCTCCGACACCGCAGATGTGAGATCGCGTCACACGGATTCATTTGGGCGGCACACCGGTGGGGAGTCGAGGTCCACGTGTACGACGCGGACGATGAGCCGTCGATCCGTCGATCCGTCGCGTTGGGGGTCGATGGCATCATCTCGGATCGCCCGGATCTCGTCCGGCAGGTTCTCGAGGACATCCATCCGTAGGGGGGCGACTGTCGCGCGCAGGCTCAGTCGTCGCGCGTTGTCTCAGCGCTTCCTGCCGTGCTATAGTTCAGCCGTCCCAGCGTGAAATCCCAGCGAGCGTGTTCGGGCGGGAGTGGTATCGGTATGGCAGCGCGCGCGATCCGCGTCGGGTTGATCGGTCTAGGAACCGTCGGCGGCGGCGTCGTCCGAATCCTAGAGCAGCGCGCCGACTGGCTCGCCAACCACGTCGGCACTCAGATCGACCTGAGGATGGTCGCGGTGCGCGACTTCGCCAAAGAGCGCGGATTCGCCTTGCGACCCGGGCTCCTCACCACGGACACCCTGGCGCTCGTTCGCCGGTCCGACATCGACATCGTCGTCGAGCTGATGGGCGGAACCGACGATGCGCGTCGGTTCGTCCTCGAAGCGTTGGCGCACGGCAAGCACGTCGTCACCGCCAACAAGGCTCTCATCGCGCTCCACGGCGATGAGGTGTTCCGAGCGGCTCACAAGGCGGGCGTGGGCGTCTACCTCGAGGCGAGTGTCGCCGGCGGTATCCCCATCATCAAAGCCCTCCACGAAGGCTTGGCTGCCAACGAGATCCAGGGCATCTACGGGATCGTCAACGGGACGTGCAACTACATTCTCACGCAGATGACCCAGCGGGGTGAGTCGTTCGCGACGGCTCTGGCGGCTGCTCAGGAGCTCGGATACGCAGAAGCCGAACCGAGCTTCGATGTCGACGGGTTCGACACGGCGCACAAGATCGCGATCCTGTCGTCACTCGCCTACGGATTCAACGTGAATGTGAACGCGGTCTCCATCGAGGGCATCCGAGCGATCGAGCCGGACGACATTCAGTACGCGCGGGAGCTCGGCTACGTCATCAAGCTGCTGGCGATCTCGCGTCGCGTGGACGGGAAAGTGGACGTGCGCGTGCACCCCGCGATGATCCCAGAACGCCACATGCTCGCCAACGTTCACGACGCCTTCAACGCCGTCGTCGTGGTGGGCGACGCCGTGGGTCCGACGTTGTTCTACGGCAGAGGGGCGGGCAGAATGCCGACCGCCAGCGCGGTCGTCGCCGATCTGGTGGATGCCGCTCGAACGGTCGCCTCCGGCGCGCCAGCGACGATACCTGGATGTTGGCATCCCGAACGCGCCGTGACCGTCCCGATCCACCCCATCGGCGACTGTGTGACACGCTACTACCTGCGCATGCAGGTCGATGACCGCCCGGGGGTGTTCGCCGAGATCGCGACGATTCTAGGTCGCCATGACATCAGCATCTCGGCGGTGATCCAGAAGGAACCGCACTGCGAGGATTCGGTGCCGATCGTCCTGATGACGCATCGCGCCGTCGAGCGGAACCTGCGGTCGGCTCTGGATGAGATCGATCGGCTGTCGTGCGTCAAGGCTCCGACCGCCTGCATCCGCGTCGAGGCAGACCTGTGACCTCACGACGCGACACCGAGGAACTCCCACGGATGGCGGATCCGCCAGACATGCTCCCTTGGCGCGGCGTCATCGAAGGCTACCGCAGCCACCTCCCTGTTGACGATTCCACCCCCGTTATCACGCTGCTCGAAGGCAACACGCCGCTCGTTTCAGCGCGGAACATCAGCGAAGCGTTGGGCGGGGACCTCGAGATACACCTCAAACTCGAAGGCTTGAACCCGACCTGCTCGTTCAAAGATCGCGGCATGACGGTCGCCGTCTCGAAGGCGGTCGAAGCAGGAGCGAAGGCGCTCATCTGCGCATCGACCGGCAACACGTCCGCATCCGCCGCCGCCTATGCTGCCAAGGCGCGCATCGCGAACGTCGTCCTGGTTCCCAACGGCGAGATCGCGCTGGGCAAGCTCGCCCAGGCGATGGTGCATCAGTCGAAGGTCATCGCCATCGACGGCAACTTCGACGACGCCCTCGAGCTCGTCCGCGCGATCTCGGCAGACCATCCGATGGCGCTGGTCAACTCCGTCAACCCTCACCGGATCGAGGGGCAGAAGACCGGCGCGTTCGAGATTTGCCTCCAACTGGGACGGGTGCCCGACTTCCAGGCGATGCCGGTCGGCAATGCCGGCAACATCACCGCCTATTGGAAAGGCTACACGGAGTATCGCGACCTGGGCAGGATCGAGAAGCGCCCCCACATGTTGGGGTTTCAAGCTTGGGGAGCCGCGCCCATCGTGGACGGAGCGCCCGTGCCCCATCCGCAGACCATCGCGACAGCGATCAAGATCGGGAACCCAGCCAGTTGGCAGTTCGCCGTGGCAGCTCGCGACGAGTCCGATGGAACCATCGCGAAGGTGCGAGACGAGGACATCGTCAAAGCCTACAAGATGCTGGCTGCGATGGAGGGCGTATTCGTGGAACCCGCGTCGGCGATCTCCCTCGCCGGGACGATCATGCTGCATCAGCAGGGGTACTTCCGAAAGGGCGACACCATCGTCTGCATTCTGACGGGGCACGGCTTGAAGGACCCGGACCGCGCCATCGTGGTCGCGGAGAAGCCCGTCGTCGTTCCGGCACACGCCGACCGTATTCTCGCGGAGGTTTTCGGGTGAGGGCACTCGCCGACACGAAGTTCATCGTCATCTTGTCAGACGGAATGGCGGACTTCCCACTGGACGAACTGGGTGGAAAGACGCCGCTGGAAGCCGCCGACACGCCGCACATGGATGCCATCGCCGCCGCCGGGGTCGTGGGACTCGTCGACGTGATTCCTGCCACCCAAAAGCCCGGAAGCGATGTTGGCAACCTGTCCGTGATGGGGTACGACCCGGACGAGTACCTCACCGGCCGAGCCCCGCTGGAAGCCGCCAGCATGGGCGTGCCGTTGTCGCCAACAGACGTCGCGTTTCGGTGCAACCTGGTGACGCTCGACGGCGATCTGATGCTGGACTACTCGGCGGGGCACATCACGTCCGAGGAGGCGTCCGAGCTGATCGAGGCGGTGAGCGCCGCCATCGGTACCCCGGACCGCGGGTTCCACGCCGGAGTCCAATACCGCCATCTGATGGTCGTCCATGAACGAGGCGAAGGCGCTGTCTGCGTGCCGCCGCACGACATCATGGGAGAGCCGTTCCGCGACC